>JAZAUJ010000001.1:0-16940 GCA_036342375.1 Anaerovoracaceae bacterium
CCGGAAACCGGGATCAATATAAATTATAAGGCCTCAAACAAAGCCGGCTGGGTCTACTACAGCGTCCGCAACGCCGGCAGCGACGCTCCGACAAGCAGCGAGATCCTTTCCGAGAACGACGGCAAGAACTGGTTCCCCGCCGGCACCGCGCTGGGAAGAAAGGATGGTTCGCTGACTGTCGACGCGGGTTCCACGTCCGCCAAGGACGTCTACCTCGTGTTCATGGAATACCCCGCCAGCAGCAATGTCGTTTATGACGTTACGAAGATCAGCCTGCCCGCGCGTTCATCCGGCGTCACGATCACGGGCACTTCATCAAAAAGCGGATCGGTCTCCTTCAAGGCGGCCCGCAAAGACAGCAGCAATGCGTCGCTCACAGTGACCCCGAGCGTTTCCGGAACGCTCCACTATATCGTAAAGGGGGCTTCGGATACCGCCCCGTCAAATGAGGAGCTGCTCGCGGCCGACGGGATCTCCGAATCCGCGAATGTAACAAAAACGAGCACGATCCCGCTCGGAGACAATTCGACCGATGCGAAAAAGATATATGTCCTGTACGTTTCGAGCGGCGGGACGCAGATCGGCAGCGGCAGCATAGATATCGCCGCATACAGCACAGGCAGCTATTCGGCGGAAATAAAGAGCGACTCGCTCTATCTCGGGACCGTCACGGACGATTATGAACCGGCTGACGTCTCGCAGACAGCGACGATCTCAAACACGGGGGCCGGGTCATTGACATTCTCCGTCGACACCTCGGCTGACGGCTACGATACATTCAGCCAGTACTTCACAGTCGACACATCCGGCGCGAAAAACATCGCGTCCGGGTCTGACGGCTCCGTTACTGTGCGCCCGAAGGAGGGGCTCGATCCGGGCACATATTCCGCCTCGTTCTCCCTGATAGATAAAGTCAGCGACGACAAGACACTGACGCTCGGTCCTGTAAAGGTCCAGATGGTCGTCGTGAAAAAAGGCGACAGCATGCCCGGCGGCATAAGGCAGACACAGGGCGAATACACGCCGGGTTCAGAAAGTCTGGGCGGCGGCAGCGACACGAACAAAATAACGATAGACAACAAAGTCGCGTACTGCGTGAACTATTACTTCAATCTGTCGAACCAGAGCAACACGGTCATGAGAAATATATACAGCAATAAATTCGGGAAACTCCCGAACGTGACCGCCCAGGAGATGGACGCCTACACCGGCCTCAATCTCAGTGCCGAGACGCTCTACCCGCCGAACAACAACGGTTATACGCCCGTAAAATCCGGCGACCCGGACAGCGAGACACTCGCGAACGTGAGAAAAGTCCTCTACAACGGCTATGGTTCCGACGCGGCGGACATCAAGCATAAATATAAGTTCAAACTTTTGATCGATTACCGCAAGGATTACGCGTTCGAGATCGCGACGCAGTGCGCTATCTGGCATTACACGGATAAAAACCCGGACGGCTCGGAGTTGAAGTACAGTGATCTTCAAAATCACATCAAGGACATCTATACCACAGTACCGTCCTGGGGCTGGGACGACGTTGAAGAAATCTACAACATCCTTATCGGTAAGGATACGAGCATACAGCTCAAGGAGCCGACGGATGATTTCGAAACGGATCTCTTTGTCGCCGACAACCCGATCAACGGCACATGGACGCAGAACCTCGTTACGGGCTCCGCGAAGACCGCGGACGTTTCGATAACGAAGGTCTGGGACGACGAAGGCGACCCGAACGGCAGCAGACCGGGCCCGAGTACATTCAAAAGCTGGCTGCACCTCTACAAAGGAACAGTCGACGTAACGTCGATGTACGCCGACAGGCTCACAGTCGTGAGCAACGGCAACAATACATATACGGCGAAATGGTCAGGCCTCCCGGGCGAAGCGGATCAGTACAGCGTCACCGAAGTGATACCGCAGAGTTACCAGAACGTGTACGCGGCGTCCGGCTCATCGACCGCGAAAAACGGAGGGAGCATCACGAACTCCGACATGTCCATGGCCGAAACGGAAATAAGCGTTACAAAGACATGGAGAGACAACTCGGACAGCCTTTCCCTCCGCCCGACGCAGGAAAATTATAAGAGCTGGCTCAAACTCTACGCAAACGGAGAAGAAGTGACAGACGCGGAAGCGGCCGTCACAGGCTCCGGCGACTCGTGGACTGTCACATATACAGAACTCCCGAAGTACGATTCGCAGCATCAGGAGATCGTGTACACCGTCGGAGAAAATATACCGGACGGCGCGAAATACAGCGCGAGCTACGGCAGCGGCGCGGAAGCGGCCTCTGACGGGGGCGTCATCGTGAACACGCTCACGGACACGACATCTGTGACCGTCACGAAGGCGTGGCAGGATGCGGACGGAACGATCAATGCTCCGGACGGAGCGTCGGTCACACTGACACTGTGTGAAAACGGCATTGCTTCGAGCAGGACGATAACGCTCGACGGAACTGCCGACTCGAACGGCGAATCGGCCGCGTGGACGGCGGAATGGTCGGATCTCCCGAAATACGACAGCAACGGCACCGAGATAAGCTATTCAGTCTACGAATCGAGCGGCCCCGCGGGATTCATATGCAGCAATGCGTCGGCGGACACGGCGCTTGACGCGTCCGGCGATGACCTCACGATAACAAATACGAAGATCGGCACGGCTTCTGTGTCTCTCAACGCCAGAAAGGTGTTCAGCGGAGGCACGCTTGCCGGGGACGATTTCGAGTTCAAACTCGAAAAACTCGAGAACGGAACATATTCGACCGTTGAAACGAAGCGGAACGACGCGTCCGGCTCCGTATCATTCGACGCGATCGATTACGATTACAGCGACGCCGGCAATACATATACCTACAGGGTCACTGAAACTGCCGGGACCGACACCGGCATAACATATGATTCGACTGTGTACCGCGTGAGCGTCGCCGTGAAAAGAGACGGCGCGGCGCTGACCGCGACGCCGACATATGAAAAGATCACGGACAGCGGAGCGACGTGGTCGCCTTTGACCGAGATAATATTCTCGAATACAGATACGAACACTGCGAGCACGAAATGGCATCTGGAAGCGACGAAGAGCACGACGGACAACAGCGCAGTGCCTGAGGGCGCATTCGTATTCCAGATCTACGACGGGATGGGCAATCCCTGCTATCTGACAGCTGAGGGCAAGATCACGAACCAGGCGGACGGCAATATGCCGCTCACGGCGACAAACGACGCGAACGGGAATATAGTTTTCCCGGAAGTGACAGCGACGGAAGCGCAGACGGCGACGACTTACACGATGAAAGAAGTCGGCTTCAGCAGCGATGGATATGCCTCTGAATGGGTCGCGCCTGATCTCTCGACGGGATTCAATGCGGTCGTAACTGTCACAGAGGACAGTTCCGGAAACCTCAGCGCTGATGTCAATTACGGCAGCACCGCTCCTGAATTCCGGAATACCCGTAAAGATGTCGGGCTGCATCTGCAGAAGAACTGGAGCGGAGTCAGCAGCGATGACCAGCCGGATTCGGCCACGTTCGTCGTGACGCGAAAGACAGCGGATGAAACGGAATACAGCGATGCCGTTGAAGACGGCGAAACAGTCACAGTAACTCTGACTAAATCAGACGGCTGGAAAGGAGACGTCGGGGGCCTTTCCGCGGTAAACGGCAGCGGAAAAGAGTATACTTACAGCGTCCGCGAGACGGGATTCTCGAAAAACGGACAGTCCGTCACACTGAATTTCAGTGTTGAGACCGCCGCGGGCGATGACACGGTCAATAACAGTACGGTCATAAAGAATGTCACTGTCACGAACAGCCGCAGCACCGAGACCGTAAACATCCCTGTAACTAAGACATGGGCGGACGGCGTATCGGCCGACGGAATCCCGGGCAAGAGCATAACTGTTATCCTTAAACAGAACGGCACGGCCATCGGCAGCGCGGCGCTCACGGGGAGCGACAATGAGGACAGCAACTGGAAGCACACATTCACGGATCTCGATAAGTACGCCCCGGACGGCAGCGAGTACGAATACACTGTAGAAGAATCCGGCGACCGCTACGACAGCACGGTAACGCGCGTCAGCGACACCGACACATCGAGCAGGGATTTACTATAAGCAATGCGAAGAGCTCTAAAAAGATAAATATCCCTGTAACGAAAGAATGGGCGGCAGGCGTCACAGGCGACAGCGTCACTGTCGTCCTGAAACGCGACGGCAGGCAGGTCGGCGATCCTGTCACGCTCAGCGCGAACGCGTCGGACCCGGATAACAACTGGAAACACACATTCACGGATCTCGACAAGTATGCGGAAGACGGGCATGAATACTTCTATACCGTCGAGGAAAGGAACAGCAATTACACGCCTGTCGTGAGCATGAACGATCCGCTCGATATAGAGGCGGGATTCACGATAACAAACGACAGATCCGACGAAAAAATAACGATACCTGTCGTGAAAAAGTGGGCCGGCGGCGCCGAAGGCGGCAGCGCGACCGTTATCCTGAAGCGCGGCGATACACAGATAGGCGATGCTGTCACGCTCAGCGATGAAAACAACTGGAGTTACCTGTTCAAGGATCTCGACAAATATGACAGCAGCGGGAATGAATACGAGTACACTGTCGAAGAGACAGATACTGAACCCGGATTCATATCCGCGGTAACGCGCGCCGACGCAGACGACACTGTCAAAGACATCACGAAAGGATTCATCGTCACGAATACGCTGAACGATGAAAAGATAGACATCCCTGTCGAGAAGAAATGGGCAGAGGGCGTGAGCGGCGAAAGCGTTACGGTCATCCTGAAACAGGACGGCACGCAGCTCGGCGACGCCGTGACGCTGAAAGAAGATTCCGACAGCAGCAACAGCTGGAAGCACACATTCACCGACCTCGACAAATACGCGAAAGACGGGCATGAATATACATATACCGTGGAGGAGACTAATAATAACTATAAGGCGATCGTGACAGCGAACGACGAAAACGATATCGAGCAGGGCTTCACGATCACAAATGAGCAGAGTGACAAGAAGGTCAATATCCCGGTCACAAAGAAGTGGGCGAAAGGCGTAAAAGGCGACAGGGCCGTTATCGTCCTTGTACGCAACGGGGAAAAGACGGATCAGAAGGTCACTCTTACCGCAGCTAAAAAATGGAAAGGTTCGTTCCGCGGCCTTGACAAGTACGACGCGGAGGGGAACCTCATAGAATACACCGTCGCCGAAGAAACAGCGACATATAAGTACAATGTGAAATCGGACGGAAAAGGCGGATATATCGTTACGAACTATTCGGAAGGCCCGACTGACGCAGGAGGTCCGGGACCTGACAGCGGAAAGAACGGCGGTTCGCCTCTTACGGGCGATACATGGACCCTGTTATCAGGTCTGATCGCTGCAGAAGCAGCGCTCCTCGCGGCCATACTCATTGTCTCAAGGAAGAGACGGCGCGGATAATTATCGGCTGAAACAGACAGAAAAGAGACGCTTCCGGCGTCTCTTTTTCATTTCCGTATCCTTTGCCCCCAGCGCGAGATGCCTCCCGCCGGCATTTCAGTTATATCCTATTGTCTTAGCTCCCGCGCCCTCACGCCGTCGGCGATGCATACGATCCCCTTAGTGATCAGGAAAAATACAACGATCATTGAAAGCGTCAGCAGCGACGCGCCCGGCATGAAGAGAAGGATAGAACCGACAACGATATTTATCACGCCGCCGGCCGTGAAATTCCCCGAACTCTCATATCCGAAAAACTTCACCCTGCTTCCGATCGCGACTTCTTCTATCCCGGTCGCGATCAGCTCGAACGCGAAGAAAAACGCGAGCGTGTACACCATCGCCTTCGTGCCTGAAAATACCAGCATGACGCCTATCAATACGTCGAGGATGCCGTTCAGGAGCACGAGCCCCATCCTCAGGTACTGAGGCAGTTTCGTGTATGTGACGATCTTCGCGATGCCGAATACGACGAACGCGGCCGCCATGATATACGCCATGACGACTACGGTCCTCAGCGGCCATATGATCGCGAGCACGCCGAGCACGAGCATTATTATTCCGGCGATTATCGAAGCAATGCGGTACTTCCTGACATTGCCGTTCCAGAAATTGCGGATAGCTTCGCTGTAATCTGTGTTATTATTGTAAAAAATCATGAATAAATGCCCCCTTTGGAATTCTCTGATTGTATCTTATGATGAATGTCATGTTCAGTCAAGAGCCCGGAATATCCCGGACTTCTCATTTCATTTATCCAAACAGGCCGCGATGTAGTATAATGTAACGGCGAAGGCGCGGCAGAGGTGAAACAGCGCATGCGCCGACCGAAAAAGATCAAGAACAGCACGGGAAGATACAGATGGCAAGCAACAGGAAAAAACTCACAAAGAAACAGGCGCTCGAAGTAATAGACAGGCTCAGAGAAGAATATCCCGAGGCCGCCTGCGCGCTCGAACATAAAGATGTCTGGCAGCTGCTCGTCAGCGTCACGCTGTCGGCCCAGACCACAGACGCGTCGGTCAACAGAGTCACGCCTGCCCTCTTTGAAAAATACCCGGATATCGACGCGCTCGCGGAAGCGGATCCCGCCGACGTGGCGGAGATAATAAAGACGATCGGGATGTACAAACAGAAATCAAGGCACATCGTCAGTCAGGCGCAGATGCTGCGCGATGAGTTCGGCGGCGAAGTCCCGGAGGACGACGCATTGCTGAGGAAACTGCCCGGCGTCGGGGTGAAGACCGCCAACGTCGTCATGGCCGACGGCTTCGGGCATCAGAGGATAGCTGTCGATACGCACGTGTTCCGCGTCTCGAACAGGATCGGGCTCGCTGACTCGGACAATGTGACGGATACAGAAGCGGAACTGAAGCGGATTCTGCCGCATGACAGATGGACGGAGTCGCATCACGAGATCATATATCACGGGCGGAGATGCTGCCACGCGAGGAAGCCGGAATGCGAACGCTGCTGCCTGCTCGAGCTGTGCCTCAGAAAGGGGCTCGAATGACCGGAGTACTGCTCGACGCGACGCTTGACACATTGAAACTGCTGCCGTTCCTGTTCCTGACGTACCTGCTGATGGAATATCTCGAAGACCGGGCAGGCGGACGGTTCATCCACGCGATAGGCGAAGCGGGGCATCTCGGACCCGCCGTCGGCGCATTGCTCGGAGCGGTGCCGCAGTGCGGATTTTCCGCCGCCGCAGCCAACCTGTTTTCGGGCGGCGTTGTTTCTGTGGGAACGCTTCTCGCCGTCTTTCTTTCGACGTCGGATGAAATGCTGCCCATTTTCATTTCCGAACAGGTCCCGGCCGGCACGATCGTGAAGATCATGATCTCGAAAATCGTGATCGCGCTTATCTGCGGATTCGCGGTCGATTTTCTGATACACAGATTCCGCAGCGTGAGACCTGAAAAGCATATCCACGATCTGTGCGAACGCGATAACTGCGGATGCGAAGAAAGCGGGATAGCGAGGTCGGCGCTCGTGCACACGATGAAGATCGCGCTTTTCATCTATCTGATATCTATCGCGATCGCAGCAGTCATTCACTACATCGGGACCGGCGCGCTTGAGACATGGCTCACAGACAGCGTCGTGCTCGGCGTCATTATCACCGGCATAGTCGGTCTCATCCCGAACTGCGCCGTTTCTGTCGCTGTCACCGAACTGTACCTGAAAGGCATCATCACCACGGGCCAGATGATGAGCGGACTGCTCGTTTCGGCCGGCGTCGGGCTCCTCGTGATGTACAGGACGAACCGCAATACAAAAGAAAACCTCCGGGTGACCGGCGCATTGCTGCTAGCCGGCATTGCCTTCGGTTTTCTTATAGATTTTCTCGGTATCACATTCTGATCCGAAACTTATTTCGAACGATAAGCGATCGATTTGATCTCGCACTTAATGCCTGCCGGCAGTTCTCTTACAGCAATGCACGTTCTCGCGGGCTTGCCGGTGAAGTATTTCGCGTAAGCTTCATTGAACGCCTCGAAGTCGTTCATATCCACGAGGAAGCATGTATTCTCGACAACATCTTCGAGTCCGAGTCCCACTTCATTGAGAAGCGCCTGTACGTTCTTGCAGCACTGCTCGCATTCGGCCTGTACGCCGCCTTCAACGACTTTCCCTGTCGCCGGGTCGAAGCCGCCCTGGCCCGCCAGGTATACGACATCACCGAGATCCTTGCCTTCAGTGTACGGTCCGATCGGCTGCGGAGCCTTGTCTGTTACGATATTTTTTACCATTCCGGATTCCTCCTTTTCCTGTAATATTATTATCCTATCCCGCAATGCGCGGTATCACTGTCAGACTTTTTCAAATGCCTGCCTGAGATCCCCGATAATGTCGTCCGCGTCCTCGAGACCTACCGACATCCTGACGAGTCCTTCCGGGATCCCCGCTTCTTCAAGAGCTTCCTTCGTATATGCCTTGTGCGTCATCGTCGCCGGCTGCTCGAGCAGCGTCTCAACGTCGCCGAGACTGATGGCCACAGGGAGGACCCTGAGATTATCCAGCAGTTTCGGGCCGTCTTCGCGGGCGAAGAGCTCGAATGAGATCATGCCGCCGAAGTCCTTCATCTGCCTTGCCGCCACATCATGATTAGGATGCGTCCTGAGTCCCGGGAAATATACCTTCTTGCATTTTGGTTCATTATCGAGATATTCGGCCACTTTGCGCGCGTTCTCGCAGTGACGCTCCATCCTGAGACTGAACGTCTTGAGCCCGAGTATTATCAGGAACGCGGCGAACGGATCGAGCTGCCCTCGCGTCGCTGAAACACTACTGTTTATCTATTGCCATTGCTTCTTTATCCATCGCCTCGTATTTTTTCCTGCGCTCCTCGGCGTCCTTCAGGCTCTTCTTATACGAGTCCGCGATCACTGCCGACTTGAAGTACTTCGGCTTGTTTTCCCTGTTTCCGAGGCGCCCGAACCTCAGCGGACACTCCGCCCTGCACCGGTTGCAGGCGTAAAGGTCGAAGCCGCGTTCGTTCTGGAAGTTCGAATTCGGACGGCAGCGCTTCTGTTCGACCGTGCCGTCGTGGATAGCGTGCACCGGGCATATGTCGATGCAGTGATGGCAATTTTCGGGACACCCGAAGTCCTTGATCAGCGGATCGGGTTCAAGCTCCGTATCGAGAAGCAGCGCGCCGAGATATATCATATTGCCGTACTCCGGATGGATCAGGATCGTATTCCTGCCCATTATCCCGATGCCCGCCTGGACCGCCGCGTGCTTAAGAGAAATTATCCCCTGCCCGCGCATTTCGTGCTCGTCCCAGTACAGATACGGCGTATCCGGCGGAATGATTGCCGCCAGGCACCCTTCGCGCTCCAGCAGGCGCGACAGCTGCATGAGGACGCGGTCCATTTCTTCATACATTTTGTATGCCGCGTGCGTATAGCTTATAAGATTCTCGGCGAGGAGAGCGCCGTGCGGGAATGTCCTGAACACAACGCATACGCTTTTGCAGCCCGAAAATACATCGGTCGGTGAAAACCCTTCCGGGGCATTGCCGAATCTGTCTATAGAAGCGATGCCGCAGCCATGCGCGCCGGCCTCCGCAGCCAGCGCCTTCACTTTTTCAGATGTAAGTGCCATGCCGATCCTCCTTTCCGGATCCCTATTATCTCAGTTCTTCTATAATCTGAGCCAGCAGTTTCGAATCAATGTTGCCTCCGGAAACGACGCACACAGTATCGCCCTTCACAGAAGCCGGTACTTTCCCTGCCAGCAGCGCCGCCAGCGGGAGCGAGCCCGCGCCTTCCGCGACGATACGGCCGTGTTCCAGATTATACAGTACCGCTTTCTTTACTTCTTCTTCATTGACTGTTACGATCTCATCCACGTACGCTTCACAGTATTCAAGTGTCCGCGGTGAAACTATGTCCGAAACTGTTCCGTCGGCGACCGATGCCTTCGGGTCGATCGCCACAAGTTTTTTTGCTTTCCACGAAGCATACATACATGCTGCATTTTCCGCTTCGACGCCTATTATCTGTATATCAGGGCGAAGTCCCCTGGCGGCGGCAGCAATGCCGGATATCATGCCGCCTCCCCCGATGGCGGTGATTATCCTTCCGCATTCAGGCACCTGGTCTAGGATCTCAAGGGCGATAGTCCCCTGTCCCGCGATGATTTTTTCGTCATCGAATGCCGGAACATATATCATGCCCTCCTCGCGCTCATGACGGTGAGCGGTATCACAGGCCTGGGTATAGAGTCCAGGGATCAGTTCGACTTCAGCTCCGTGCGCGCGGGTGGCTTCTACCTTCGCCTTCGGGGCGATCTCCGGCATGCATACGATGCATTTTATCTCGAGGAGCTTCGCGGCAAGCGCCACGCCCTGCGCGTGGTTCCCGGACGAGCCGGTGGTCACGCCGTTCTTCTTCTGTTCGTCAGTCATCTGCAGCAGGAAGTTGGATGCCCCGCGTATCTTGAACGCGTTCGTGTTCTGCAGGTTTTCCAGCTTCAGTATCACAGGTTCGCCCCCCGGCAGATCTATCTGCATGACAGGCGTTTTTCTTACATACGGGCGGATTCTTTTTTCCGCATCCTGTACTGTCTTAAGGTCGACGTTGAGTGCGCTTTTATCTACGACATCCATATCAGTGTTCCTCCTTGCTGAACATTCCGGGACATTACCCGGGAATACTTTTAGATAAATCCTCTTCCGGGTGGCCGCCTGTTCGGCGGCTGCCGGAAGAGGATACCTTAACCGTTTTCCAATAAATCACTCACCGCGGTGCGCGATCATCTCGATCTCTACGAGAGCGCCGAGAGGAAGGCCCGCGACGGCATAGCATGAACGGGCCGGGAACGGATCATTGAACTGTTCCGCGTAAATGGCGTTCATCTTGTCGAAGTTCCTCATATCTGTAAGGAACACAGTGCACTTTACGACATCATCGCTTGTCAGTCCCGCAGCCTTCAGAGCCTCATCCAGGTTCGCGAAGCACTGGCGTACCTGCTCTTCGAACGAACCGTCGATGAATTCGCTGGTCACGAGTTCCATGCTCGGCTGACCGGACAGATATACAGTGCTGCCGCCTTCGCAGGCATGTGTGAACGGGAATTTGCAGCCTTCGCAGCCTTTTGCCAGATAAGTCTTTCTCATGATAGTATCCTCCTTTTTCTGATATGGAAGTTTTCCTTCCTTATTGTGATTGTGAACTTTGATTTTCGGGTCTTGCATTTTTCGCTGTTCAATAGTACAATATATTAAACAAACGATTGAAATGCTGTATATCGTGCTTTATATGTGCAGTATACTGTACGCTGTTCAATATGTCAATACCTGAACGAAAAAAAGGAGAAAGAAAATTGGATCATATAAACAGAGTAGTATCATCCAACCTTAAGAAGATACGGAAGGAGCGCGGTCTGAGCCTCGATCAGCTCGCGAAAATGACTGACGTCAGCAAAAGCATGCTGAGTCAGATCGAAAGAGGCGTTGTAGTTCCAACGATCTCAACAGTCTGGAAGATCACATCCGGCCTCGGCATCTCGTTCGCCGAAATCGTGGAACAGTCGAATGAAAACCTGTCGATCGTCCGCGTCACCGACATGGAGCCGGTCCTGTCGACCGACGGGAAATACAAAAACTTCCCGCTGTTCAAAGACGAAGAAAAAAATTTCGAGGTTTATTATATCGAACTCGCGCCCGGAGCAGAAAACATAGCAGGCCCGCATGAACCGGGGACGGTGGAATATATCGTAATATATTCCGGCACACTCACCCTTGAGATCGACGGTGACGTAAGAAAGATCAATAATGAAGAAGCGATCCGCTTCCGAGCCGACGTGCCCCACATCTACCGCAATGAAGCCGGCGAAGGCGGCGAGCCTTGCAGGCTCAGCATGATCATGGTGTATGTCTGAGACCGGAAAATTCCCGAAGGCAAAAAAAAGAGGCGCTCTCTGCGCCTCTTTTCAGTCCTCTTCAACATGCTCGAGGCCCTGATCTATTATCGTCCTCACATGCGCATCGTCCAGAGAATAATACACGTTTTTCCCTTCGCGCCTGCTCTTCACGAGCTTGTTCTGCCTGAGGATCCTCAGCTGATGCGAGACCGCCGACTCCGTCATATTCAGCACCGCGGCAAGATCCCCGACCGACACCTCGTCTTCGAACAGGACGAACAGGATCCTTATCCGCGTCGAATCCCCGAACGTCTTGAAAAGCTCAGCGAGATCGTACAGCACTTCCTCGTCCGGCAGCGCCTCCGCTATTTCTCTGTTCCTGTCCGTCATACTGTCCTCCTCATATGTTTTTTACCATCAATGCCCTGCCGGCATTGATGACTGCTATTATCATGACTCCCGTGTCGGCGAATATCGCCATCCACATATTAGCGATGCCGAGGGCGCCGAGCACGAGACATATACCTTTCACCGCGAGCGCGAACACGATATTCTGCTTCACGATCCTGAGGCACTTCCGCGCTATCCTGATAGCCTTCGATATCTTCATCGGGTCGTCGTCCATGAGCACGACATCCGCCGCCTCTATAGCAGCGTCGGATCCGAGCGCCCCCATCGCGATGCCTATGTCAGCGCGCGACAGCACCGGCGCGTCATTTATCCCGTCGCCCACGAATGCAAGGCGGTCTTTCCCGGTCTCCTCATCCAGCAGTTCCTCTACATTTTTCACTTTATCCGCAGGAAGGAGTTCCGCCCTTACTTCATTTATGCCGACTTCGCCCGCGATCTCTTCCGCCGTTTTCCTGTTATCGCCCGTGAGCATGACGAGCCGCGAGACCCCGGAATCTGTGAGATCGCGCATTGCTTCCGCCGCGTTCGGCTTTAGCTCGTCCGCTATCAATATACTTCCGGCGTATTCGCCTCCCGCGGCCACATATACGACAGTGCCCGCTCTGTCCTGCCCGACAGCTTCGATGCCGAGCTTCCGCATGAGCTTCATGTTTCCGGCCGCGACTTCGGTGCCGTCGACTTTCCCCACAACGCCATGGCCGCCGATCTCCTCAGTATCCGTCACGCGCGACTGGTCGATGTCATGTCCGTAAGCTCTGCGCAGGCTTTCGCTTATAGGATGCGACGAGAAGCTCTCTATGTACGCGGCGTTTTCGAGGAGCCGGTCCCTGCTCATATATCCGGCCGGCTCAATGGCGGTAACCTCGAAATTCCCCTTCGTCACGGTGCCCGTCTTATCGAACACGACCGTTCTCACGTTAGAAAGCGTCTCCATGAAATTCGAGCCTTTTATGAGGATGCCCTGGCGCCCGGCGCCTCCGATGCCTCCGAAGAAACTGAGAGGTATGCTTATCACAAGTGCGCACGGACAGCTTATTACGAGGAATGTGAGCGCGCGGAATACCCAGTCGCTCCACATCGGACCTAAGCCCATGCCGTACATCCTGATCAGCGGAGGCAGCACCGCGAGCACGAGCGCTCCGGCGCAGACAGCGGGCGTATAGTATCTCGCGAATTTCGTAATGAACTTTTCCGATTCCGATTTCCGCGAGCCCGCATTCTCTACAAGATCCAATATCTTCGAAGCGGTGGATTCCCCGAACGCCGCCGTCGTTTCTATCTTCAACGTGCCGGCCATATTAAGGCATCCGCTCAGTACTTTCGCTCCGGGCTCAGCTTCGCGCGGTAGACTTTCACCCGTCAGCGCGCTCGTATCAATCGTCGATTTTCCCTCTGTCACGATACCGTCTATAGGCACACGCTCGCCGGGCCTTACGAGTATCACCGTGCCCGGCTCTACGTCTTCGGCATCCACCTCGTCCCACTGTCCGGGCGTGACTTCGACATTCGCCGTATCCGGCCTGATATCCATAAGATCGCTGATACTCCTGCGGCTCTTCCCCACAGCAATGCCCTGGAACAGTTCGCCGACCTGATACAGCACCATTACGGCGCAGCCTTCAAGGCGCTCCCCCATGACCATCGCGCCGACCGACGCGACCATCATCAGGAAGTTCTCATCGAAGACCTGCCCGTGCGCGATATTCTTTGCAGCTTTCCATATTATATCATACCCGGCGGTCAGATAAGCCGCGATATCAGCAATGACAGCCGGCGTGAATACGGCGCCCCCTATGGTAAATATCCCGGCGCCGAACCACGCTCCCGCGCCGGCGGGCCCCGCTGCAGCAATAATCCTTACGGCGGCGAGTATCGCTGCCGAGACTGCCAGCCTGATGATCATTATTTTCTGTTTACGAGTCATACTGCTTTCTCCGCGCCTGCTCCTATATATACACTTCCGCGTCGCTGTCTACTCTGCGGCAGCACTTGCGCACTTTCTTCATGACCTCAGCCTCGTCCGCGCCATCGTCGAACTCGACCTTCATTTTCAGCGTCATGAAATTCACAGCAGCTTCCTTCACGCCGTCGACCTTATTCGCCGCGTCTTCCATCTTACTTGCGCAGTTCGCGCAGTCCACATCGATCTTGTAACTCTTCATGTATTCCTCTCCTGTCGCTATTTTTTCCTGCCGTTTCTATACTTGAACAATTATTCATATGTTCACTTATAGTATACTCGAATGGCGCGCGATGTAAACCCTTTTCTGCAAAAAAATACTGCGGCGTTCGTCCCGCATGTACAGGGGGAACGGTCCGCAGTGTGTGAAGCGGCTCGATGCGGAGCGCAGGTCAGGTTCCCGGGACGCGAATTGCAATGTGCCGGGCCCGGTCCTGCAGGGCGCGGCGGTTTCTCGGTCACGCTGCACGAGGCGGCGCGGCATCTCTGCATTGATGCTATTTCCCGAGCGCGCTGAGGTGCCTCGCGTACGCGTTATCCATATGCTCCGCCATCGCTTTTTCGCCGGCCTTCGCGTCGCCGGCCTTGAACGCTTCGAAAATGTGCCTGTGTTCTTCGAGCACCGTATCGAGATAATGCTCGTCGTGTTTCGGAGCGGCGGCGTATTTCGTGTAGACCTGATAAGAGCTCAGCAGGTTTCGGAGCATCCTGTTGTGGGATGCTCTGTATATGATCTGATGGAAGTTCAGATTGATGTTCAGCATTTTGTCGACGTCATGCTTCATCGTATAGAATTCCATGAATTCGAATGTTTCTTCGAGTTCGTCGGCTTCCTCATTGCTGATGCGTTCCATTGCCCATTTCACCGCCTGCATCTCGTATATCTTGCGCAGTGTGTACATATCGTCTATGTCGCGTTCCGACAGCCCCGTCACGAACGCGCCTCTGTTCGGGATGTTCACGACGAGCCCCTCGGCCTGGAGCTGAACGAGCGCTTCTCTCACCGGGGTCCTGCTGACGCCGTACTGCTCGCACAGGACTTTCTCCGTCAGTTTCTGTCCGTCTTCGAGTTTGCCTGAAAGTATATCTCCTTTGAGTCTGACGAGGAGGTCTGTTGACAGCGAGACATTTTCCGATATCACGCCGTTTAAGCTTCTGTTGACAATTGACATGTTCTCTCTCCGTTAAAACAGTTTTGAGTAAAGATATTCGACGAATTCGTCGCGCGTCGCGCCGCGTCCCTTGCTGTCGATCACGACTTTCTTTTCTTTCTCAAGACAGATGTCGAGCGCTTCCGTCAGCCTGTCGCACTGCTCCTGATATCCGATGTGCGAAAGCATCATCGCGGCGGCGCGCATTATGCTCGACGGGTTCGCGTAATCCGAACGCCCCTCGGTGATCATCCTCGGAGCGCTGCCGTGGATCGCCTCGAACATCGCGTAATGCTGACCGATATTCGCCGAGCCCGCTGTGCCGACGCCGCCCTGGAGCTGAGCCGCCTCGTCTGTGATGATATCGCCGTAGAGGTTCGGCAGCACGAACACCTGGAAATCGGCGCGCTTGTTCGGGTCGACGAGTTTTGCCGTAGCAATGTCTATATACCAGTCATCGACGGTTATGCCCGGATATTCCTGCCCGACTCTGCGGCAGACTTCGAGGAATTTTCCGTCCGTCTTCTTCACGATATTCGCCTTCGTCACGATGGACACGCGGTCTTTGCCGTTGTTCTTCGCGTATTCGAACGCCATGCGCGCTATGCGCTCCGTGCCCTGCGTCGTGATGACTCTGAAATCGAGGGCGAGATCGTCCGTGATATCCACGCCGTCGCTTCCGAGCGCGTAGAGGCATTCCGTGTTTTCTCTGAAGAATGTCCAGTCAATGCCCTGCTCCGGTATCGCGACCGGACGCACGTTCGCGAACAGATCGAGTTCCTTGCGGAGCGCGACATTCGCGCTCTCTATATTGCCCCATTTGTCGCCCTTGCGCGGCGTCGTCGTCGGGCCTTTCAGCAGCACATTGCACGCCTTTATTTCCTTCAGCACATCGTCCGGCACCGCCTTGCCGGCAGCGGACCTGTTCTCTATCGTGAGCCCGTCGATATTCCTGCATTCCACCTTTCCCGCGGCGATCTCGTCTGCGAGGAGTCTCGAAAGAAGGTCATGCGTCGGCTCCATAATGAGCGGGCCTATGCCGTCGCCGCCTATCAGCCCGATCACGATCTTGTCCAGAGACTGGAAATCATCGAATTCCCTGTCGCTTTTCATTTTTTCAACGCGAGCAAGCTGTTTCTCTACTATTTCCTCTATTCTCTTCCTGTAATCGTCTCCCATGCCGTTCTCCTTTTCTCAGTCGATAGAATTGAGATAATTTATCTTTCCTCCGGCGAGGATCATTTTCAGTTCGAGGTCCGAAAGATTCGCTTTCGTCCTGTATGATCTCCCCGTCGCTTCGTTCTTCACTGTCACTTCATCGTTCTTCACCTGCTCAGGCGCGTTCTCTATTATCAGCTTCTGGCCGACTTCGATGTCGTCATGATCCGAAGCGTCTTCGAACACGAGAGGTATGATACCGCTGTTGATCAGGTTCGAGCGGTGGATCCTGGCGAACGACTTCGCTATAACGAATCTGACGCCGAGGTAGAGCGGCGCGAGCGCGGCGTGCTCTCTGGACGAGCCCTGGCCGTAATTCTCGCCGCC
>JAZAUJ010000002.1:0-16509 GCA_036342375.1 Anaerovoracaceae bacterium
CTGGCTTCCTTCCGTCAAATCCGTTTTTTTACGCTGCATTGATATATAAATTATCAGTCCGATTATTAGCCACACGGCCAGATAATACACAGCAGTCATGCCCATAAATCCAGGAGAATTCGGCAAAACACATATCAGTGCCATCAGTGCGCTAGATAGACACGCAATTTTCATTATTATCGTCCCCCCTGGCATCCTGAACGGTCTATTTAAATCAGGATCAGCCACGCGTAATTTCCAGCAGGACAATGCCGTAAAAAACCAGCATGCAACAAAAGCGAAAGAACCGATAATGCTCAGAGGCAATATATATCCGATCCCGATAAACGGTCCCGCAATGCATGCAATGCCACATACGACATTGCCGGCCACAGGTGTTCTGTTTTTTTCATGGATTATTTTGAAACGCCCGGGCAGGAATCCAGCTCTGCCCATTCCGAGACATAAACGTGCCCCCGCCATATAGAAACCGTTCCATGTCGAAAAAAGCCCCGCCAGCGCTGTTATCAAGGTGATGAAATACAGTATCCGTCCGGTCATTCCAGGGTACAGCAACAGAAACATATAACAGATTGAAGGTCGTTTCAGCGTTACAAACATGTCGGCGGGATATGCCACACCTGCGCTCATAAGCATCAGTGAGTAATATATGCCTGTCGCCACTATTCCGATAAAGATAACCTTCCCCATTTTCTTGTAATCGATATCCATCTCACTTTCTTCCGCGCTTTGACAGATTGTATCGAACCCTGAGAAATGAAACGGTGCCATAGAGGCGACAGCTATGATGCATGCCCCTATCCCTGCTCCCGTATTATCCGATAAGCGCCTGTGCAGCGGAAATAGATTGCTGAAATCGCATTTCGCAAAAGCGAAAACGACCACTATCACAGCCCCCCCTATCATCAAATAACAGCATGCGTTCTGCACTGTTGAAGCAAATTTTGTCCCTCTCCAGTTGATGAATATCATCACAAGAGATACCAGAATGCCTAATACTAGTGACTTCGTATAAACAGGCGAGTTTCCAAGCACATATAACGGCGACCCCGCTTTAAGTGACGGGAACAGATAACAAAAAACATCATTAATATATATAGATTCCCATGGCATTACATTGACATACGCAAGCAATGCTAACCACCCTGTAATGAATGCTATTTTCCGTCCGAACGCTTTATAACTATACGCAAATACGCCCCCCGCCACAGGAAATGCTGGGCACATTTCCGCATAACACAACCCTATCGGTATTATCATCACAGTGACAATCAAAAATGTACTAACTGTAATGAGTACTCCACCCCCTGCGGAGATCCAGTCATTTATCGCCACGCACCAACCGACACCAACCATCGAGCCAAATCCAAGCATAAAATAATCTTTTATGCTCATTACTTTGTTAAGTCTGACATCCGTATTCATGAGTCCGCATCTCCTTTTTTCTCGGATTTCAAACAATGTCAGCGGATAGAAAAATAATTGAGGGGCAGAACTGCCCCTCAATCCCCGAGCAGCTGCAAACGCGGCTGCCACGCAAACTATTAATATACCTTGCCGGTAAACATTATGTCTTCAACTCTATTGTACGCGTTTTCTGTCGGAGTGATTCCTTTTTCTTTCGCTTCGTTCAGGTTCTCCCACGTGATCCTCGGAAGAATACGGTCAATCTCCTGATACACATGATCAAGACTTGAATCGTCCTGGAACCTGACCTCTTCATACGCGAACATTACGCCCGCTGTATTATGCCACCAGTCCGTCTGGAACAGTATTCCTCTGTCAGCGATGACTTTCGCCAACCGCTTTTCTTCCTCAATGCTGCTTGCCTTTATCTGATTATTCGCAGAGCCCCATATCATCTTGCATTTGAGTTTCGGGATACTTTCTTCGTTGAGCACCGCTCCCATAGCACAAGGTGAAATGACATCAACATCCAGATAAAGTATTTCGGCTGGATCGGCAGCCTCAATGTCAACACCCTTTGCCTTATATTTATCAACTGTATCGCGAACGGCTTTTTCGTTGATATCAGCTACATAGATTTTGGCATCCTTAACCTTTTCCGCAATTTCCTTTACAACATTGGAACCCACTTCGCCCAGTCCCTGTACTGCGAAACTGAATCCCGTCATGCTTTCATCTCCAAACAGGAATTTTGCCGCTTTCTGCATTGAAATGAATACACCATACGCAGTCGGAGGTCCCGAAGATCCGAGAGGCCCTCTTGGACCGCAAGTATACTGTACGCTATATCCGTTATCTTTCATTACATCCGTCATCTCTGGCGGGAATCCCATATCTGGTCCTGTGGAGCAGCGCAGTTCATCCATGCAGAAGGCAAGGAAGCCGATCTGCTGCATGTCATTCAAATCAAGTTCATCCATAATAACGCACGATTTGGCTCCGCCCGCATGTACTTCGCCGGCGATGTTCTTATAAGACATAGCTCTCGCGAGATTAAGACCGTCGATAATTACATCAAGTTCATTTTCGCTTTTCTCGTGGCGACGAATCCCGCCGTCTACTATTGCGTGTCTAGTATTGTTAATGCCGTATTTTCTGTTGTGCATATTTCCGAGATACTTGATGTCAAGTTTCTTATTCCAGAAACAGTCGATGCCAAAGTGCCTGCCCGCTTTTACAAGATCAATTACCTGATTAAGGTAATCAGTGAGTCCGTACTTTTCAAACATTTCTCTTACTTCACTGTCATTGAGCATCCTGCCAGTTTTAGTTTTTATGCTCTCAACTACGAACCCGTCCTGATTGTACTCTGACCAATCTAAATCATCATCCCAATCTTTGGAAGCCTGCAGAAAAACGTCGCCGCTTTTCCAATTGTATTGGATTCTAAGCGTAGTCAGTCCTTCCTGATCCAGAGGATAAAACAGACTTTTCTTTTCCATGAACTTCTCCTTTCCTTAACTTACTTGGAGAAAATAATCTAATCGCGCGATAATGATTTTATTGACATGTCTTTTTTAAAAAAGGCATGATGTCCTGCTCTTTTTACGGAACAGACAACATGCCTATCTTCGTTTATTGTGTTCTGTACATTAGAACGTTGTTTCTTTTTCTGAAGTATAGCACATTTCGAATTGCTATGTCAACATTTTTTTGAATTTTCCGACTCGTTTTTTTTTATTTTTGCTTAAGTATGTCATAAAAAAAGTCGGGGCTATTGCGCAAGCGATAGCGCTCAACGCATCAACCCCGAAGAAATCAATTGATATTCGGATAAATAATATTTCTTGATAGACAATTAAATATTACGACGAGTTGTATTGTTTTTGATTTCATCTCTCAGTTTCGTAATAAATTCAATTTTCTCATCTAAATCTTCGCGCATTCGAGTTTCAGGCCCTGAAATACTGAGAGCTGCTTCAGTGGTGCCGTTGATAATTACCGGCACGGCAAGACAAAACAACCCTTTTTCCCGTTCCTCATTGTCAACAGCGTAACCTTGCTCCCTTACCTTCTCAATTTCTTTTTTTAATGCTGCAAACGTTGTTATTGTATTATCAGTAAATTTTTTCATCCTCCCTTTATATATCTCCAGATTGATATCATCAGAAAAAGCGATCAGGCATTTCCCAACTGCAGAACAGTAACAATCATTTCTTGAACCGATCTCCATATTAGCATTTAATCCATGATAACTTTCTTCTTTGTGGATGATAACGCTTTGATATTCACCATTCGACATAACCGATAACACGGAAACGTTTACCGCTTCGTTCATTTCTTTGTTCAAACGTTCTGAATAAGGTTTGATAAACTTTACCAGTTCCGACTGATTGTTCATAGAAGACCCTATTATGAATAATTCGGGCCCAAGTGAATATTTTTCCGTTTCAGCATTCTGCGTAACAAATTTTTTTGCTTTTAACGTCGCAAGCATTCTGAATACGGTACTTTTATAGATTCCTAGATCCCTTGATATTTCTGTAACGGCTACATCACCATTTCTGCTGTAAATGTATATCAAAATATCCAATGCCCGTGTAACTGAATTTATTATTACAGGATTCTCAGCCATCTTCTTCTCCCATTGCTTTAATGAAATATCATAATAGGTCAATGTTCTTTACTGCTCTGATCAAATTTTGAAAATAGTTTTCAGAAGGCATCCTCACCCTTACGAACGATTGACCTGCGTTATCGAAATCTGTTCCCGAAACTACATTGATGCCTTCTTTTGCAAATTCTTTCCTCAAATCTATTTCGCTGTCGGAATGGAATAATGCGCAAATACTCACACGATCATCTGTAGCCGCCATATGCAGACCTCTTCCGATATTATTGCGAAGGATTTGTTTGTAGTTGGAATTTTTTTGCGAATGCACAAATATTTGATTTTCAGTGCTCAATACCTTAGTTATTATATCACGAGTCAGGTCACTTAGAAAATATGGTGTAGTCAATTTCCTAATGTATTTCATAATGTTTTTCGATGCAACAAGATAACCGGCGCGTATTCCAGCTAAACCAAAACCTTTTGACATGCTTCTCATCACAATCAAGTTTGGATACGATCTGATGAGTCCTATCGCTGATTCATTTTTGGAAACATAATCCCCATATGCTTCGTCGACCACCACAATAATATTATGCATCAACGCCTTATATAGAATACCTTCCACTACTTCAAGATCAATAAGTTGACCAGTAGGATTGTTAGGATTATCGAGATATACAATACTTATCTCATTATCAATTGCGTCAATCAAGTCATCCGCATTAATAGAGTACCCTCTATCACGATCAAGCGGTATTCCTTTATAGTTTATTCCCGCAAGTTTTGCATTATTTACAAAATCAATATACTGAGGCATAACTCCTAGCATGACGGCTCCAGGCCGAGAAAAAACATTGTTGATCAGATACATGCCTCCGTCCGATCCGTCAGTCAGTATAATATTTTCTTTTATTATCTTAGCCTGACCCTTCCAATACTGTGAAATGGCGTCATACACTTCCTGAGCATGAGGGTAATCAACAAGTCTTGAGTAATCGAACTCTCGAATAGCCTGCCCAGCAATATCAGGAAAACCGTACGGATCAGTCCCCTCAGCGCAATCTATCAAACTTGAAACGTCGGCAGTATCATCCAAAGCGTAACTTCTGTGCGATATTGTGAGCAACGGCGTTCTAAATCTATATTTAATATTGTTCTTTCGTGTATTGCTTTCAGACTTCATGTATCATTCCTCCGTCGAGATATTATAATAATCTGACAAATTCTTTATCAAAATACTTGCCACAAGAAATTATATATGCTACGATATAGCAGTAATAGAACACTGTTCTATTATGTGGAACATTATCTTTATTTAATATTACAATAATACGATCTGTTTTTCAAGAAAAGAGGAGAATGTTACATGGATAAGATTATACTCGATATCGAGCGCTGTAAAGGATGTTATCTGTGCATCGAAAACTGCAAGGTAGGTGCTCTTTCCCTTTCGGACAAAACTAACGGAAAGGGAATTGTTCCTGTAAAAGTCGATCAGGAAAAATGCGTTCAGTGTGGCAGCTGTTACGCGATGTGTCCGGATCTTGTGTTTGAGATACTTAATTAAGGAGGCATGGGAATGAATACAATGTTATGCAAAGGCAATGAAGCTCTGGCGGAAGGTGCTGTCAGAGGCGGCTGCAGATTTTATGCAGGCTATCCTATCACGCCTCAGTCTGAAATACTCGAATGGATGGCCTGGAGACAGCCTGAGGTTGGCGGCTCTTTTGTCCAGGGCGAATCGGAAATCGCAAGTGTAAACATGACATTTGCGGCAAGAGCGTTGGGTGCAAGAGCTCTTACTTCCACTTCCGGCCCGGGATTTTCACTTTATCAGGAAGGACTGGCATACTGGGTATCTGCAGGTGTACCCGGAGTAGTTGCCTGCGTACAGAGATTCGGTATTGGTGACGGATTTATAGGCGCGGGACAGGACAATTATTGGCAGGCTGTCAAAGGCGGCGGCAACGGCGATTATCATCTCATTACTCTAGCTCCGAACAGTGTCCAGGAAAACATGGATATGGCTTATGAATCATTTGAACTTGCAGAAAAATGGATGCATCCGGTTCTGATCCTTTCAGATGCCACAATCGGTCAGATGGTAGAGCCGTGTAACGTTCCACCAATGAAAGAATATGACATGGATCAGCCATGGGCATGCAAAGGCGTAACTCCCGGCGAAGATCACAAGGTCATTACCGATATCACCTACTTCCAGGATCTCGACGAATGGAACGCAGGGTACATCAAGAAGATGAAACAGATAATGGCGGAAGAACAGCGCTGGGAAAGCATTGAAGTCGAAGACGCTGACGTAGTGTTCGTCGCATACGGCATTTCGTCAAGAGTCGCGGAAGGCGCAGTCCGTGCAGCCAGGGAAAACGGCATGAAGCTCGGACTCATCAGACCGATAACGCTTTGGCCTTATCCTCGTAAAGCTTTCGAAGATATCCCCGACACATGTAAGGGAATCGCTACAGTAGAAATGAACATGATGGGTCAGATGAGAGAAGACGTTATTATCGCCAGCAAGGCAAAATTCCCTACTTACTCACTCGCTACAGCGCAAAAGGTTCCTGCAATCGATCAGGTTATCGCTTTTGCTAAAGACATCATTGACGGGAACGCGGAAGAACAGGAGGTATTCTAATGCCAGCTAGAAAAGCACCGGAATTATTTTATACGGAAAATAGGTTCTGCGCGGGTTGCGGTCATTCAATATTCGACAGAATCCTCGGAGAAGTTCTTACTGAAATGGATATCGTAGGCGATACAATTATCTGTTCTGATATCGGCTGCAACCATCAATTCCAGTTCTGGATGAACGTCGACGCTATTGTTCCGCCTCACGGCAAGATGGGCGCCGCTCTGACGGCACAGAAAAAAGTAAGACCTGATAAATATGCTATCACTATAGCGGGCGACGGCGGTGCATATGCGATCGGGATGGGCGAGACGATGTCCGCTGCTACCAGAAATGAAAACGTCACATTCTTTGTAATGAATAACACTGTATATGCCATGACAGGCGGCCAGATGGCCCCGACAACTATGCCGGGACAAAAAACAGCTTCGACACCTGCCGGAAGAAAACCGGAGGTCAACGGTGAAGATTTTGACGTGTTCGACGTAATGAGAAATCTGGACATCGCGTATCTCGCCAGAACAAGCATAACAAATCCGGCAAACATCGCGAAAACCAAGAAAATGGTCAGGAAGGCAATCGAAAAGCAGCGCGACAACAAGGGATTCTCGCTGTTGGAAGTATTAGTTCCTTGCCCTACAAACTGGGGACTAAGCCCTGTAGACGCTATGAAACATATCGACAATGTGATCGCACCGAGATACGAGATGGGCGAAATCATCGATAAATAACAGAAAAAGGAGAATTTATTATGATAAAGAAAATAATAGTATCCGGATTCGGAGGACAGGGGGCTCTGACAGCCGGGAAAATAATACTCCATACCGCCTATAAAAAGGGGCTACAATGCACCTGGTTTCCTTCATACGGAAACGAGATGAGAGGCGGAGCTGCAAATTGCAACGTAATTCTGAGCGATAAACGTATCGCGAGCCCTTACGCTGATCATCCCGATATCGTTATCGCATTAAATGAACTATCTATCGATAAATTCGAACCCCCGATGATAGAGGGCGGGTTGCTTTTTGTAAACAGTTCTTTAGTTGATGACAACAGAAAATATCGTAGCGATATTACAGTTTTTAAAGCACCAGTAACAGAAGAAGCGCAAAAACTAAACAGCGAACGTAACGCAAATATATGCATGCTTGGAAAAATGATAAAAGAGACAAATCTCTTTTCTATCGACGAATTTGAAAAATATATGTGCGATTATTTCGCTTCATTGGGAAAAGATAAATTCAACGAAAAAAACAAAGAAGTATTAAGGGCTGGCTACAATCTATAATAACCATTGGTATTCCTCCAGGCAATATATTGTAGAAATTGCTAAAAAACTGACGGGCAATCTTGCACCCGTCAGTTTTTTCAGCAGTTCCCTTTATATACGTATTTGAGGTGCCCCGCCGCGATCTCGGCCATCCTGTCTATCGTGTCCAGCGGCGTCCGCGGCATATCCGGCATCCTGTGCGCCGGGAACGCTCTCGTGACATGCAGCGGGATCCCGGGGTCGATGCCGGCGATCCATGCGGCTTCTGCTTCCATCATCTCGTCTGAATCATTCCGCCCGGGGATGATCAGCGTCGTGATCTCCACGTGGCAATGCATTGACGCGTATTCTATCGCACCTTTCACGGCGTCGAGATCGCCGCCGACCCAGTCGTAATATTCGCGGCTGAACCCCTTGAGGTCGATATTCATCGCCGTGATGCACGGCATCAGCCGCTCAAGCGGCCCGCGCCGGATGCAGCCGTTCGTGACGAGCACCGTCTCAAGGCCCTTGCCGCGGGCGAGCGCCGCCGTATCCATGACGTAATCGTACCACGTCACAGGTTCGTTGTATGTGAAGGCGATGCCGATATTCCCGATGTCGCGTCTCTCTTCCGCCAGCCCGACGAGCTCCTCGGGCGGGAAATACCGCGTCCCCGCGTTCTCCGGGCCCGCCATGGAAATCACGCTGTTCTGGCAGTACGGGCAGCTGAGATTGCAGCCGTAACTCCCGGCCGACAGGATCACGCTCCCGGGATGGAACCGCGCGAGCGGTTTCTTTTCGATCGGATCGAGAGCGAGCGATGTCAGTTCGCCGTAATTTATGTTTTTTATTTCTCCGTCCCTGCGGCCGCGGGCCCGGCAGAGACCGGTACCGCCTTCGGGGATATCGCATTGATGCGGACAAATATCACACTTCATGGCATGCTCCTTGCTCATGTGCCGCCGGGCGATGACAGCGCCCGGTCAGTCTTCCAGAATATCCGTCGCGAGAAACAGCGCCGCCTTTCCCTTCAGCAATGCGCGGCCGCCTCTGTCTTCGCAGACTATTTCATTGTTATTTCCTCCTGTAATATTATATTCCGCGGCCGAACGTTTGTCAGTATGCTTGCGGGCATGGCGATGACGGAAAATCCGGAGGGCGCTGACTGAAATCGCCGCCCGTTCTTTAAGAAAACTTTGCAGTTATATATCTTGACACGATATATCGAGGTGTGATATATAATAAATATATCAAGACGCGATATATCATGGGAGGCATGTATGGACGAAAAGATCAGAAAAAAATATATGCCGATGACGGAGACCGCGTTCTACATCCTGCTTTCGCTGCAGGAAGAACGGCACGGCTACGGCATCACGCAGAGGATCAGCGAACTGACTGACGGAAACGTGGTGATCGGGCCGGGAACGATGTACGGCACATTGGCGAAGATGGAAAAGGACGGCCTGATCAGGCAGACCGGGTCGGAAAACAAACGCAAGTATTACATTATCACTGACAGCGGGAAGGATATACTCGAAACCGAAAAGAAAAGGATCAGATATTTATACAGGATCGTAAAAGGGGATGATGAAAAATGAAGAAAACAGTATTCAGAGGATATTTGCTGACTGATTACGAAGCCGAGGAGAAGTGGCTCAGCGAAATGTACGCCGAAGGATGGAAGCTCCGCTCATTCCCGATGCCGTACTTCTATACATTCGAGAAAACGGAGCCGACGGATGTGACATACAGGCTCGAATTCCGCCCGGGCAAAGAAGACAGAGAAGAATATGTCTCGATGGCCGAAGACTACGGCTGGTCATATATGCAGGGGCCGAACAGCTGGCTGTATTTCTGGAAGGAAACAGGCGATGATCCGGCGGAGAACGAGATCTTCAGCGACGACGGTTCGCGCATGGCGATGGTCAGGAAGACAGCGATGCGCAGGTTCGTTCCCGTATTGATCCTCTCTGTCCTGATTATCCTGTTTTACATATTCTGCGTCATTCCCGGCGGGGATATCGCGGAATGTTTCATCGTCGGGATATGCGCCGTGCTCCTGCTCGTTATGGACATCCATTTGCTCACAGGCTACCGGCGTCTGAAAAAGCAGTTCGCGGACTCATGACGTGCGGCGGCGCCCGGCGTATATTCTGAGAAAAAATAACGGCGGCGGATCCGGTATGGATCCGCCGCTCCGGTTAATAAACAAAGCCGCATGACGCGTCCGTCTATTTGTATCTTCTGACCTCGAACCTATACATCGTGACCGGTTCGTCGGGCCCTATGCCGCCCTTTCTCTTCGCGATCCTGAGCTGCTGCTCCGCCGTGTCGATGCCTTCGAGATCCGGCAGAAGTATGCCGCTCCTCCAGCCGCTCCTCACGAATACGCCGTATTTCTTCGGGTCGAGTTCGTCCGCGGAATCGACCTCTTCAAGGTCGCCCAGGATATCGACGCTGTACACGAGATGCTCGAGGTCGTCCGCCGCGACAGGCGCGAATCTCGGATCCCTGCTGCACGATGACACGGCATTCTCCATTATCTCGTCGGCAATGCATTGCTGCGTCGGCATGAATGTGCCGATGCACCCGCGGAGTTCATTGAATTCGTGGAGCGACACGAACACGCCCGCTTCCGATTCGCGCAGTTCTTTCGGCACGTCTGCCGGCTGCTCGGGCTTTTCCCCCGTGCGCACGAAATTCTCTACCGTGTAACGCGCGAGTTTTACGATGTCGCTTTCATTCGTCCTGATCGCGCTCAGGAGTCCCGCTTCGCTTTCGAGATACCCCTCGCCGAAGTCGCGCGACGGGTCTTCGCCCGTGACTTCGAAGCATCCGACAGCGTACCCGACGCCGAACGGGCCCTCATGCGAAAGGAATTCCGGTTCTACAGAAAGTCTGTCGAGCGCGCCGCTCATGACACGGAACGAGTTCAGCCCGCATTCCGCGGCCGGAAGGCTCACATCGAGCGGCATGTCTATGAACTCGGAAAAATCACCGGACTGCATCGCTTCGACCACAATATCGTCGAATTCTTCGCCCTTCGGCGTATAGCCGTACGGGCTCTCGTCGTTCAGTTTATGCGAAAGATCGCCGCTCGCGATGATGACGACGTTCTGTCCCGTCTTCTCCGCCGCGGCCTTTATGCATTTGCCGAACATATACTGTATGACGGCGGGCATGCCCGAATATCCGACGCGGACGGATCTGTAATCCGTGTAAAATTCATTGATGAAATGCATAGGTATCATCGTCGCGTGGTCGAGTTCAGGATCGCGCTCGCCCTCTGTGCCGGCCGGGATGCCGGCGGCCTCGGCTTCGGCGATTATCGCCGTTCTCAGGTCGTCGTCGTATTCGGCCGTGTACACAGCTTCCGGCGCATTGAACTGCCCGAAATCGCCGCGCGCGTTCCCGCCCGGCGATATGTGGAAGTAATCCCGATATATCACAGTATGCGGCGTTATGAACACGACAGTGTCCGGCGCATGGGACGCAACGCGCCTTCCGACTTCGCGGTAAGACGCGATCGTTTTTTCTATTTTCTTTTCTTCGCCCCGGCCGACCTCAGGGATGATGAGCGGGGGATGGGGGACGATATACGCTGCGGTTATTCCCATTATTATCACCTCTTCACAATTATATCGTAATCCGTAAGCCGCGGCATTGCAACGAAAAATAAAGCGAAAGAAGACGAGGGGGGCTCGTCTTCTTTCAGGATGAATACCAGATTCGAGTCAATACAGACTTTTGCTAGGCGTTGTACCCAGCGTCGAACGCCTTGATATTGAGATCCTCAAATCCCTTTTTGACATTGTTCTTAACGGCCGCGTGCCAGTCGACGCCTTCAACGTTCATCGCTTTCACGAGAGCGCCGAGAAGGACTACGTTCATGGCCTTCGGATTTCCGAGCTCTTCGGCGATATCGCCCGCCTTCAGTACGAGGCAGTCAGCGACGGCCTGGAGCTTTTCGATGATGTTCTCAGGATATTTCGCCTTGCCCTGAAGGATAGGTACCGACGGGATCTCGAAGTCATTTATGACCATCTTTCCGCCGTCCTTCAGATAGTCGATCCATCTGAGAGCTTCCATCTTTTCAAACGCTACTATAACGTCCGCTTCGCCTTTGCCGATGATCGGAGAATAAACTTTATCGCCGTAGCGGACCTGCGTCGAAACGTTTCCGCCTCTCTGGCTCATGCCGTGTATCTCCGACATTTTCACGTCATATCCCGCATCGATAAGGCCGTTTGTGAGTATTCTGCTGGCGAGGATCGTGCCCTGGCCGCCTACTCCAACGAGCAATATATTTTTAACTTCACTCATCTTATTTTACCTCCTCTATCGCGTCGAACGGGCATACCTGCATGCAGACGCCGCAGCCGAGACACGAGTTCCTGTCAATAGTTACCTTGTCTTCTCCCGTGTAGATCGCAGGACATCCTGTCTGCGAGCACATCTTGCACTTCTTGCACTTGTCCTGATCTATGACGCATTTCTTCGGCGAGAGGTCGAAGTTCGCCTTGTCTTCCTCAGTGAACTTCTTCAGCGCGCAAGGCCATTTTGTGATGATGACTGTCGGCTCGTCTTTCGCGAGCGCTTCGTCGAGCGCCTTGTTGACTTCGTCGAGTTTGTTAGGATTTACTGTGTAAATATTTTCTGCTTTCATCCCTATGGCAACGCAGAGAGCCGGGATATCGACTTCCGTGGCGGGTTCGCCCATGAGCGTGAATCCCGAGCCCGGGTTCTGCTGATGTCCCGTCATGCCCGTGATCCTGTTGTCCAGGATGCATGTTACATTAGTGCCCTTGTTATATACCTGGCCGATCAGCGATTCGACGCCGGTGTGGAAGAACGTCGAGTCTCCTATTACCGATACGACCTTCGTATCTTTGTTTGCTCTCTTCATCGCGATGGAAGCGCCGTGTCCCATACTGATGGACGCGCCCATGTCGATGCATGTGTGGATCGCGTTCAGCGGAGCCGCCGCGCCGAGAGTGTAGCAGCCGATATCGCCGTTGATCATGATGTTCTTTCTCTTCGAAAGAGCGTAGAAGAATCCTCTGTGAGGACATCCCGCGCACAGCGTAGGAGGTCTTACGACAGCGTCTTCGCTGACCTTCTTCGGATGCTCCTGCTTTCCGTATACCGCTTCCCTCACGATGTCCGTGTTGAGTTCGTCGAACGAAGGGATGATCTCCTTGCCGATGACCTTAAGGCCGAGCATCTTGCAGTGGTTCTCGATGTAAGGATCCATTTCCTCGACAACGTATACTTTATCCATCTTTTCGCAGAACTCTGTGACGAGCTCATTCGGGAACGGCCACGACATGCCGAGTTTCAGGAACGAAGCGTCATCCCCGAACACTTCCTTCGAATACTGATACGAAATTCCGGATGTGATGACTCCGACCTCTGTGCCGTTGTATTCCGGTTTATTTACATCGCACGTGTTCGCGTACGCTCTCATCTTTTCGATCCTCTCAGGCAGCTGCGCTCTGAGGACCTTCGCGTTAGCGGGAACTGTTACATACTTCCTGATCTTAGGCTCGTAGTCAGGCACGGCTTTCGTCGTTCTCTCACCGAGCTCGACGAGGCCCTTCGAGTGACATACGCGCGTCGTAAGATGCATGAGCACAGGCGTATCGAACTTCTCGGAGAGCTCGAACGCGAGTTTCATGAAGTCCTTGCATTCCTGGCTGTCCGACGGCTCGAGCATCAATGCTCTGGCCGCGACGGCGTAGTTCCTGTTGTCCTGTTCGTTCTGCGAACTGTGCTGGCCCGGGTCGTCCGCGACGCAGAATACCATTCCGCCCGTGACGCCCGTGTAACAGAATGTGAAGAACGGGTCTGCCGCGACGTTGAGGCCGACGTGCTTCATCGCGCAGAGCGATCTCGCGCCGGCGATCGAAGCGCCTATCGCCGCTTCCGCCGCTACCTTTTCGTTCGGCGCCCATTCTGAATAAAGATCCTTGTAGTTAGACAGGTTCTCGAGTATTTCCGTACTCGGTGTACCCGGATAGGCTGAAGCAAATTCCAGGCCGCCTTCCCAGGCGCCTCTGGCGACAGCCTCATTGCCTGACATAATGGTTTTCATTTGGTATCCTCCTTACTTTTTTCCGCTACTTATATATATGCAAAAAGCGTGCCAAAAATGAAAACATTGAAAAACCGGGCATTGCGTCGATGCCCGGTTTCCGGGTTTTTAAATTAAACGGTATTTTCGGGTTTTACGGGATATACGGAATACCATTAAACCCGTCAGACACGCATTGCCGCCTCGTAAGCGCTCCATATGACCGAACGGAGATTTCCGACGCTCTTGCAGTCGCCGACATACTGAGCGCGGGTGCCGCCCTTCGCGAGCGGCGCGGGGAGATAGCCCGCGGAGCTGATGACAGAATCACACTCTATCTCGAATTCCTTTCCGTCCTTGTCGACGCAGACGATCGAACCGTCCCGCACTTCCTTCAGCTTCGTCTCGAGGTATACTTCCGTTTCGTGCAGCTCGAACCATTCGCGGAGATACGAACTGTTCGCGAGACATACGCCGGTCTGGGAAATGAGATCGTCTTTCATCTCGACTATGACCGGCTCCTTTCCCTTCAGGGCGAGTTCGTACGCTATCTCGCATCCTGTGAGCCCGCCGCCGATCACGGCGACTCTCTGCCCGACTTCCTGCCCGCGCAGATAATCGCACGCTTCCACGGTCTTATCGAAGCCCGGCACGTTCCTCAGCACGCGCGGGGCCGCCCCCGTCGCGATGATAACGTCCTTTCCCCTGAATTCATCGGCCGACTTTATTTCAGTATTCAGATGTACTTCAATGCCCGCCTTTTCTGTTTCGCGCCTGTACCACTCGAGCAGGTCTCTCAGTCTTCCTTTATATGATTCCGCGCTCGCGGCTATGAACGTCCCGCCGAGTTCGCTTTCCTTCTCATAGATGACCGGCTCGTGTCCGCGCAGCTTAAGCACTCTTGCCGCTTCCATGCCGCCGATGCCGCCTCCTATGATCACGACTTTTTTCGGATGTTTCGCTGGCCTGATGTAATGCCTGTCCCACTGCATCGTTTCAGCGTTCACAGCGCAGCGCGCCATGCCGAGGCTGTCTGACAGGGCCTGGTCATTCGGCACGCCTTTGTAATGCGCCATATTGAAACAGCCGTTGTGGCAGAGGATGCACGGCCTTATATCTTCCGGCCTGTCTTCTATCAGCTTCGTGACCCATTCCTGGTCGGCCAGGAAGTTCCTCGCGAATCCCGCGCCGTCGATATCGCCTTTTTCGACGGCCTCGGCCGCGACGAACGGATCCATCCTGCCCGCGCAGACGACAGGGATATCAACGAATTTCCTGATATGCGCGACATCCTCGAGATTGCAGTTCTCCGGCATATAGATAGGCGGATGCGCCCAGTACCACGCGTCGTATGTGCCGTTGTCGCAGTTCAGCATGTCGTATCCCGCGTCCTGCAGATATTTCGCCGCCTTCTCGGACTCTTCCATATCGCGGCCGACTTCGACGTAATCCTCGCCCGGCAGCGCGCCCTGCCTGAATCCCTTCGTTTTCGACACGACGCTGTACCTGAGAGACACCGGGAAATCATCGCCGCACGCGTTCTTTATAGACTTCACGATCTGGACAGCGAAACGGTAGCGATTCTCGAAGCTGCCGCCGTAATCGTCCGTGCGCCTGTTCACATACGGGAGCGTGAACTGGTCAAGCAGATACCCTTCATGCACAGCGTGCACCTCAACGCCGTCAACGCCCGCTTCCCTCAGCAGCAATGCCGTTTTACCGAACGCGTCTACGTATTCCATGATCTCTTTTTCCGTGAGCGCCCGGGAAGGCACTTTATCAGACCAGCGGTTCGGGGAAGGGCTCGCTGTCGCCGTTATCTTGTCAAAATCCATGATCGGTTTCGACAGTCTCCTCTTCACCGGGTCCGTGTAAAGGTCCTCCATCATTTTGCTTATAGTAAAAGAACGTCCGAATCCCGCCGTCAGCTGCACGAACAGCTTCGCCCCGGTCTTATGGAGCTCAGGTATCCATTTTGCGAGGTCCCTGTACATCTTCTTGTTCGTGTACAGCCACTGGCCGAACATCGGGTTCAGCACGGGCTGACAGCCCGGCAGCACAAGCCCGGCGTTATTTTTCGCGACTTCCATTATAAATCTGGCTCCGACTTTATCGAAATGATTGATCTCAAGCCATCCGAACAGATCTGTGCCGCCCATAGACGTCAGCACGATCCTGTTCTTTATTTCTACATTTCCTATTTTCCATGGCGTAAATAAAGGTTCGAGTTTTTTATCCATAATGATCTCCTTTCCGGGCATTGTCAGAATATTCATCCTCCTGTATCGATTATACAACAATAAATGGCGATATAAAGAAATAATGTAATAAATCCTCTATGCGAGATGAGGGGAGAAAGGCACAGAAAACGGCCGCGCAGGAGCATTCAGCTCCTGTACGGCCGTCAAAGCTTTTGAAAACTGCGCTTAGTAATCGTTATTCTGCCAATACTCTAAGCGAGCCTCACAAATAATTTTTCCTTTAACGCCTGAACATTCAGGTCATCACGCCAC
>JAZAUJ010000003.1:0-16145 GCA_036342375.1 Anaerovoracaceae bacterium
GTTCGCAAGTCCGCGCACACCGTCTGTCCCGAATAATCTGCTCATAAATACTCCTGCTGATTTAATTATTTTGTCCTGAGAGTGACTTTCACATTCTTAGGCGATACAGCCGCTTTCGCGGCGTTATTGCACGATACCTTTATCGCGACGCTGTGCGTTCCGCGCTGATATCCGGACAGGCTCACACTCAGGTCGATATCTGAAGCGGAAATTTTGTTCAGGTAACTTTCAGCCGCAGTGATCTTCACTTTGAACTTGCCGTTCGCGATATTCGCATCAAGGCCGTCCGGCACATCCGCCGCCGAAATGTCACTTTCGTCGAACTCGAATTCCTCTGTCTTCATATCCTCCATCACGATCTTCGCCGACAGTCCTTTGCTCTCTTCCGCCACTTCCGTCCCGTCAGGCATGTTAAGCGACAGATCAACACTCCGCGTCGATGTGATATCCTTCAGATTTATATCGTCAGCTGTAATGCTGTCTATATCTTTGAGCGTGTCCGAACTCCCCTTTATCGTGACCTTCTTCGGAACGTCTCTTGATTTTATCTTGTACCCTTCCGGAACAGATCCTGTGAACGAAACCCTGAGGTCAACTTCTTTCTTCTGCTCCATCGTCGCCGTGACCGTCGCGCTGCTGTCGGACATCCTTACGTGACGGACCTGCGCGCCGTTGGAAGTTACCGGAGCAAGATCAGCCGTCACAGTCGTCGGTTTTTCTTTTATGCGCGATTTTTCAACCGAAGCCTGTGCATACTTCACTTTATCTGTCTGCGTCTTCGTCCCTGACACAGTAACAGTCGACGGGGAGACCGACACCTCGCCGGGTTCGCTCGACCCCTTAGACTTTCCCGTGAACTTTGCCCGCGTATCCACAGTCTTCGTCACAAGATCGTCCACGATTATCGTGACCGTCTCATCGCTTATCCTCGAAACAGAAATGTTTTCCGGCTTCGAGACTCTGAGCGTGACAGTGTTCCGCCCGCGCGAAAGCTGCGAAACATCGGCCGTTACCTTTATATCATCTTTGCTGAGCGCGTTCACAGCGCGCCTCGTTCCGCTGATCGTCACATCCACAGTTATGCTGCCGGGATCCTCTATGGCAAGGCCCTGGTTCCATAAAACATTCTCATTTTCGATAGTGACCGGGATATTAGTATATGTCTGTTTCGTTGGGGGATTCACCTGGCCTACGACATATGCCCACAGAATTATGGCGAGCAGGATCGAGATCACGAGGTTGACTTTGTTATTTCTAAACATCGTCATCACCTCCGTCCGGCCGCGCGCCGCGTCTCCTGTTTTTCTTTTCTTTTTTCTTCTCTTCGCTTTCGTTCATGTAAAGCGAAAGCAGCGTCTTTTCGACGGTCTTCGCGTCAAGATATCTCTCTATCCGCCCGTCGCGCGCCATGGAGATTATCCCCGATTCTTCGGAAACTATCAATGTAAGGCAGTCCGATTTCTCCGTAATGCCTATGCCGGCCCTGTGCCTCGTGCCGAGTTCGCTCGGGAGATCGAGGTTCTCTGTGAGCGGCAGCACGCAGCCCGCGGCGTGGATCCTGTCGCCGCGTATTATGACAGCTCCGTCATGCAGCGGCGCGCCCTCGTAAAAAATATTCCCGAGCAGGTTCGCGGATATCTCCGCGTCCAGTATCTCGCCGGATTCGCAGACATCGGAAAGCGACGTCCTGCGTTCGAACACAATGAGAGCCCCCGTCCTTTTCGCCGAGAAATCTTCCGCAGCCTCCACGAATTCACGGACGATGTGCACGGACTGCTCCCTGCTCATCCTTCCGAACTGAGACGGTTTCACGAATTTCCCGCGGCCGACCTGCTCAAGGCCGCGCCTGAGTTCGGGCTGGAACACAATAATGAGCGCGAGTATGCCTACAGTCAGCAGCGACTTCAGCAGCCAGTTCATCGTATACAGATGGAACAGGCCGGATACCCATGTCGCGAGCAGCAGAATAAGCAAGCCCTGAACAAGCTGTTCGGCCCTGCTTTCCCGGATAAATCCCAGAACTTTGTAGATCAGGAACGCGACAAGTGCGATGTCAATGACATCGTTTATCCCCACTCCCGCTACCAGATTTGTCAACATATCGCTCATCCGTACTCACTTTCAAAAAAGACTAATACGCCGTTTCGAGGAGTCCGTAGTCATCGTCGTCTCTCTTGTAAACCACATTTACGCTGTCCGTCTCCATATTAAGGAATACGAAGAATGTGTGCTCGAGCATCTCCATCTGGACGATAGCTTCATCGACCGTCATAGGTTCGAGCTCGAATCTCTTTCTCCTGACGACTTTGAGTTCTTCGTCGGCTTCCGGCTCAGGCCATTCCTGGAAATTGAATTCGCCGCTGTCCTTGTGCTTGCGCTGGATCTTGCCCTTGAATCTCCTCATCTGAGTCGACAGTTTATCTACGACCTTATCAATGCCCGTGAAAAAGTCGCTCGATTTATCTTCCGCGCGGAACATCATGCCGCGTACCTTTATCGTAGCTTCTATCTTTTCGAGATTGCGTTCCCTTGAAAGGACTACATTCGAAACTATATCATCTGAAAAATACTTGTCCAGCTTAGACATCTTCTTTTCGATAGTGTCTTTTAACCTGTCACTGGTATTTACGTTCTTTCCCGTGATAATTACTTTCATTTACTGTGCCTCCTGTATTTGGTGATGAATTAATGTAATTATATCAATCAGCCCGCAGTAATACAATAATACAGCCGCCGGCTGACCTGGTCTTTGCCCCCACACTCGCCTTTGCCCGGATTTTCCGGAGGACTTACTTCTAAGATACGCCATGATCGCCGCGCCGCCCGCGCGGTTTACGTGGAGCCCTTCGCCCGTATCTGGCATGGCCTTGCAACCACAGACCCGTACGGCTGGATATTATATATCATTGTAACATAATTACAATTAATATCGTACAATAATCCTGAAAAACACGTTCAGCCGCCGGATGGCTTTATCATATTCCCTCCGGAAGCAAGCGTCAGGACGTATACAGCGCGCGCTCCTTCGTTTTTCAGCACGGCCGCGCACACATCCGCCGTACTGCCCGTCGTATAGATGTCATCCACGAGAAGCACGTCCTTTCCCTTTATGCGATCCGCCGCCCCCGCTGCAGCCGCGAACGCGCCGGAAATATTGATTTTCCGCTCCTCCGCATTGAGAGATTTCATGGCCCGCGTATGTTTTACGCGGACGAGCGAATCCGCGTACTCAGTCCCCGCGCGCTCCGCGAACATGGACGCGCACAGCGCCGCCTGATCGAATCCGCGCGTTTTCAGCCTGGACCTGTGGACAGGCACAGCTGTAACGATATCATACGAAATATCCTCGCACTCCATCCTGTCATACATTATTTCAGATATGACTCTCGCTATATATTTTTTTCTTAAATATTTATACTCTGCAATCAGCCGTTTCTCGTATAACCCGTACTGGAGACACGTAAAACCCTTATCGAAAACATGTTCCCTCTCGCGGCAGTCCGCGCATATGTCATGCTTCCAGGCATCCCCGAGCGGCTTTCCGCATTTCGCGCATGTCCTGCCGTCCGCCCAGCGGAAACGCTCCATGCATTTGTCGCAGAGCGAATACGGCCTTGTCGCATCTATGACAGCACCGCAGCAGACGCAGTAAATATTGCCGGGAAAGAATATCTTTTCAAGTATCAATCCCGTCCTCCGCCATTATATCCGCCCATGGGTCTTCCATATCGCAGAGCCGCCTGGCAAGCCCGGAATACCTCTTCGCGACCGCATTGTTATCGACCATAGCGTCGAGATAACGCTCGCTGCCGACAAGCACCACGAGCTTCTTCCCCCTCGTCACAGCCGTATACAGCAGATTCCTCGCAGCCAGCATCGGCGGGAAATGCGTCACCGGCATAACGATCACCGGAAATTCGCTCCCCTGGCTCTTATGCACCGTGATGGCGTACGCGAGTTCAAGTTCATCCAGCTGGGCGTATTCGTATGTCACATACTTTACGTCCTCGAAAACGACGCGGATCTGCTTTTCGCCGTCATCTATCTCGCTTATGTATCCTATGTCGCCGTTGAATATCCCCTCTCCCTCGGTGAAATCATCAATGCGTTTCCACTCGAGGTCATAGTCGTTCTTTATCTGCATGACCTTGTCGCCTTCGCGGAACACAATGCTCCCGAACTGCTTTTCGCGCTTCATATCATCCGGCGGGTTGAGCGTTTCCTGCAGCCTCGCGTTCAGCGCCGCTGTCCCGAGAGCAAGTTTCCTGACCGGCGTCAGCACCTGTATATCCCGCAGCATATCGACTTCTTCGTAATACGCGGGGAGCCTGTCTGAGCAGAGCTCCGCTATCGTATCCGCTATCTCCTGCTGCCCGTCCCGCGCCAGCAGGAAAAAATCCGTGTTTTCGCCGTTCACGACGGGATATTCCCCCGCGTTTATCCTGTGCGCGTTCACGACGATCATGCTTTTCTCCGCCTGCCTGAATATCTCATTGAGCCTGATGCTGAACACATACCCGCTTTCAAGTATATCGGCAAACACGTTCCCGGCGCCGACAGGCGGCAGCTGGTCGGCGTCGCCGACGAGTATGAGTCTCGAGCCAGGGCTGATCGCGCGCAGAAGCGCGTCCATCAGGAATATGTCTATCATCGACGCTTCGTCGATGATGACCGCTCTGCATTTCAGGGGATTCTCAAGCCCGCGCCCGAACTCCATACTGCCGCTGCCCTCTTCATAATGATATTCAAGGAGGCGGTGGACAGTCCTGGCTTCAAACCCGGCGGCTTCCTTTATCCTCTTCGCCGCGCGCCCTGTCGGCGCTGCTATCATGGTGTCTATCCCGCTGCGCTCAAGTATCCGCGCTATCGCATTGATTATCGTCGTTTTTCCCGTGCCGGGGCCTCCGGTGATGACGGTGATGCTGTTTTCAAGAGAATTCCCTATCGCGTCTTTCTGCTCCTCGCTGTACTCGATCCCGCTTTCCGCTTCCGCTTCGCTTATGAGCGATATGACGGATGATTTCACCGGGGCGGGAGGCGTTTCCTTAAGCAGTCTTATCCTGCCGGCTACTGATTTTTCCGCTTCGCAGTACGCGGCGGGATAGATGCAGCGTTCTCCGTCTGTGTTTTCCGCCATGACGCGCCCGTCGAATATCATCGCCGTGACAGCGTCTTCCGTAAGCTCCCGGCCCGCTCCCGTGAGTTTTTCGACATACTCGAACAGGAGCCCGTCCGGCAGGTACATATTCCCCCGCGTCGATGCTTCGCGCAGGAGTATGTATATGACAGCGCTCCTTATGCGCTCGGGGGAATCTTCGGGTATGCCCGATCTCATCGCTATCGCGTCTGCGCGCCTGAATCCTATGCCCTCGATATCGTCCGCGAGTTCATATGGATTTTCTTCTATCATATCGAGCGTGGCCGTGCCGTATGTCGAATAGAGTTTCATCGCCAGCGCGGGAGTGATACCGTATTTCTGCAGCCCTATTTCTATTTCCGCGAAATCGCGGTATTCCAGAAACGCTTCCCGGATCCTGTCGGCCTTTTTCCGGGTCACGCCCTTTACGTCCGTAAGTCTGTCCGGGTCGTTCTCGATGACATCGAATGTGTCCGCCCCGAATTTGTTCACTATCGCTTCCGCTGTTTTAGGGCCGACGCCCTTTACAAGGTCAGACGCGAGGAACGCGGCAATGCCCGCGTCCGTTTCAGACAGTACTTCCTCCGCCTCTGAAAACTGGAACTGCTCCCCGTATTTCGGATGCACGACAATATCGCCCGTGAGCCTGTACGTGCGTCCTTCATGACAGGACAGCAACTTTCCGGTGCACCTGATCGTCCCGTCGTCGGTCTTCATATCGGCCACTGTCCACCCGTTGCTGTCGTTCCTGAAAACTATACGAGTAATGACCCCTGAGATCTCAGTCATCGTTCAGCTTTTCCTGATCCTTTCTCCTGTAAACAGTCCTGTTCTCGAGCGTCCACACTCTGTCGCTGAACTCGCCCGGCCTTGTCTTTGAAAGCGCATCTTCAAAATCATAGAGCCGCGCGTCGATGACGTCCAGATAATGCAGCATTTCCGCTTCGGCGAACAGCGGGCGCTTCGGGCTCCCGAATTCCGGCTCGTAATGATGCGAAAGCACCATGTGCTCCATCAGCACTTTTTTCTCATCCGTGAACCCGAGTTCCTCCATATCTTTGTCGAGTTCGCGCACGCCCATCGTGATGTGACCGAGCATCTTTCCCTCGAACGAGTACCCGTCGGAAATGCCGTATTCATTTGAATTTATCTCGTTTATTTTCTCAAGATCGTGTACTATAACGCACGCGATGAGAAGATCGCTGACAAGGAACGTATATACTTCGCAGGCCCTTTCGCCCAGCATAGCCATGCGCTTCATGAGCCAGAGCAGGCCCGCCATCTCGGCGCCGTGATTCTTGCTCGCCGCCGGCCAGTACATCAGTTTCGGCTTCATTTTTTCAAGTTTCATCATGCACAGATTCCTGAGGTCGCTGTCAGTCATCTTCTCCGCGGCGTCCATCAGGTAATCGAACATCTCGTCCGCCGGCTCAGGGGCAGTCATGATGAAATCGCTGAGTTCTGTCCCGTCTTCTTTGCGGCCGAGGCGGATCCTGCTTATCCTGAACTGCTTCATGCCGTTCCACTCGTTCACGATAGCGTCGATTTTCGCGATATTCCCCGGCTGTATAGCGGACAGACGCTCGAGCTCCTCATCCGCGAGGTCCCATTTTTTGCCCGTGATCTCGCCCGTCTTATCGCCGAGCGTGACGTCGAGATATTTCTTTCTGTTCGATCCGATCTTCACCGCGATCTTCTTTACCATATAGAAGTCGACGATATGGTCGTTCGTCATAAGCGTTGCAATGAACGCGTGCCTGCTTTCAATATTTATATTCTCCATATTCTCTCCGTTTCTGATATTTTCGCTGCTACGATTATATAACATTTCAGTGACATTTTGTACACAGCAGAGGAATTTTTTCCAGTTTTTTCTATAATATCCGGCGCGGCTCCGAAGGAATGTACACAGAATCCGCCGCATTGCTAAGGCCTTTTTGATGTAATATAATATTATTTTAGAAAGGAATAATCTTATGAAAAAAGACACAGGATTTGTTCGTATCGCAGCCGCGGTGCCCGGGACAAAAGTCGCGGACCCGGCTGAGAACGCAGAAGAAATAATAAAACTCACAGAGGACGCCGAGGCGGAAAAAGCCGGGATCGTCGTTTTCCCGGAACTGGCGCTTACAGGCTATACATGCGGCGATCTGTTCTTCCAGGACACGCTTTATGACGCGCAGATTCGGGCGCTTGGCGACATAGTAAATTCCACGCTCAGAAAACGAGTGACCGTTGTCGTCGGCATGTATGTGCGGTCGGAAGGCGCGCTGATAGACAGCGTGGCTGTTATCAGAAAGGGAAAACTCGCGGGCATCGTCCCAAAGACGTATCTCACGCCGGGAGAGCGGCGCTGGTTCGCACCGGGCGGCAGCTGGGACGTCATCGATCTTCCGGGATCATCCGACCAGTTTGAAGCGTCGTGCGTGCCGTTCGGCCCGCAGATATTCCACGACGAAGTTTCCGGGCTTTCGTTCGGCATTGAGATCGGAAGCGATATGAATTCCCCGGTCCCGCCGTCTGCCGCGCTCACGCTCAGAGGGGCGCAGGTGATCCTGAACTGCGCGGCGCAGCCTGACGGGATGAGGGCACCAATGCAGAGAGCTGAATCTGTGAAAGCCCTGTCCGCCAGACTTGGATGCGCATACGTATACTGCGGCGCCGGATCTTCGGAATCGAACACAGATCTCATGTTCAGCGGGCAGACAGTTTTCGCGGAAGCCGGCGAAATACTGCACGAAGGGAAGCGGTTCAGCGCGGGAAACAATATAGAATTCTGCGAGGCCGATTTCAGGAGCATTGATTTCATAAGAGCTCACGATACTTCGAGAGCCGGCTGCAGGGAAAGCATCAGGGGTATCGATGAAATATACTTCACCGATATTGAACCCGTACGGCCAGTGAACGACGGCGAGAAACTTTTCCGCACATATGAACGCAGCCCGTTCGTGCCGGACGATCCCGCGGAGGCGGACGCTGTGTGCGAAGAGGTGTTCTCGATCCAGACGAACGCGCTCGCAAAGAGGATGAAGTCGGCGCATTGCACGAAACTCGTCGTCGGCATCTCCGGCGGGCTCGATTCGACGCTCACGCTGCTCGCGTGCTCGCAGGCCCAGCGTATCGCGAACCATCCTGCCGGCAGCACGATCACAGTAACGATGCCGGGATTCGGCACCACCGATCAGACGTATCAGCACGCGCTCGATATGATGCGGCTTCTCGGGACGGACATGCGCGAAGTGTCTATCGTGAAGTCGGTCACGCAGCACTTTGAAGACATCGGTCAGGACTCAGACAACCACGATGTAACGTACGAGAACGCCCAGGCGCGCGAACGCACGCAGATCCTCATGGACATCGCGAACCAGGAGAACGCTCTGGTCATCGGGACGGGCGATCTTTCGGAGATCGCGCTCGGCTGGTGCACATACAACGGCGACCATATGTCGATGTACGGCGTAAACGGCACTGTGCCGAAAACGATGATGCGCCGCATCATCAGCTGGATTATCAGGGATAAACTGACCGGTGAGAACGCCGATCCGAAATTCTCAAAAGATAATGGAAAACTCGCAGAAACGCTGCAGGCAGTGCTCGATACTCCCGTATCGCCTGAATTGCTGCCGCCCGATCTGTCCGGCGAGATACTGCAGAAGACAGAAGACCGCGTGGGGCCGTACGAACTGCACGACTTCTTCATTTATTACACCGTCATGCACGGCATGGGACCGGCGAAACTGTTCATGATCTGCAGATCCGCCTGGGGCGAAGAATATGACGACGAGACTATAAAGAAATGGCTGAAGAATTTCTACAGGAGATTCTTTACTCAGCAGTTCAAGCGCGACTGCAGTCCCGGAGGCGCGCAGGTCGGCCCTGTATCGCTGTCGCCGAGAGGCGGATGGCAGGTGCCGAGCGAGGCTCAGGTCACGCAGTGGCTGCGGGAGCTGGATTTCTGAGGAAGGGATGACGGGGTGACGGGCCGGCAAAGCGCGGACGCGTTGGCCGGGGCCCTCCGAATAAAAATGAGAAAAAAAGGTGTACAAATTCTCCCGGGGGACGGATCTGTACACCTAAAATATTCATTTCTGAAAAAACGGCTTCGAACAGCGACGCCGGAGCAGATTTGTGTGGACTATTTTGATTTTTTTGCACGCGAGGCCACACAATTTACCGGCTTCCAGCGGTTGAGCACATGCTCAGAGCCGAATTTGCTTCCATATTTTCCCTGGGAGGCCCGAAAACGTTGAAAAAGTCGGGGCCTCGCACACATTTTTTAATGAATAGTCCCCACAGTCGGCGTTCTGCCGCCCGATCTCGCCTCCGGCCAGAAGCTTTTCGGCCCGGCCGCGGTGCGAAGGTCGGCCCTGTTCGGATATTTTGAACGGTTCTCGTCCGTCAACATGACATAATCCTCCCTGCTGACGATCTCTTCCTCGTATTCCGTAAAATCATCCGCCGACGTGATGCCGGCGTGCGTATATCCCGGCTCAAACCCATTGTGCTTTATCTTCTGTACCATAATGACTGCGCCCCCCTTCGCTTTGTTTACAGAGGCAATAACACAGAAAAAGGCCCCGGCATTGATACCTCCCGCTTTTCGGATATATTTGAATTACCAGAAGAAGAGCCCGGACAATGAACGTTTTCGAAGAATACCGGAAGAAACTGAAGACCCCGGACGAGGCGGTCCAAAAAAAGAAAACTCGAAAGCAATCAAAAGACCGTGGCAGGAGGCCGCCACGGTCTTTTTTTCAGGACACTATGCCAGATAATACACACTTTGTCAGGTGCATCAGTATTCCTGCGACATCGATTCGATGATGCTGTCCGCGAGGCCGTCGAGTTCGTCCTCGGTCATCTTGTTCACTGCCGAGAGCAGGGATACCTGTTCATTTAGAACGGTCATCTGCTTCATCTCGTCAAGCGTCTCGTACATGATATCGCCGGCCTTCGGCGCCCACGAACCGTTTTCCACGAGCGCGACGACGCGCTTCTGCAGATTGAGCCTCTTCATGTCGTCGAGGAAATTCTGCATCGGCGGGAAGACGTTCAGGTTGTACGTTACCGACAGCAATGCTATATGGCTCAGTTTGAAGGCTTCGCCGATAAGATACGATACATGTGTCTCCGCGACGTCGTACATGCGGATATTGTGCATCCCCTTCTCATGAAGCTTGCATGCGAGGATGTTCGCCGCGTTCTGCGTATGGCCGTACATCGAGGCGTAGCAGATGAGCACGCCCTTCTCTTCAGGCGTATATGTAGCCCAGTGCACATATTTGTCTATGATCCATCCGAGATCCTTGCGCCACACCGGTCCGTGCAGCGGGCAGATGATCTTGATATCGATCGTGCCGGCCTTCTTCAGGACTTCCATGACCTGCGGGCCGTACTTGCCAACTATATTGCAGTAATATCTCCTCGCTTCGTCGAGCCAGTCGTTTTTGAAATCGACTTCGTCGGCGAACAGGCATCCGTCCAGCGACTTGAACGAGCCGAACGCGTCGGCGCTGAACAGCACGCCGTTCGTGACATCGAACGTGAGCATGACCTCAGGCCAGTGGACCATCGGCGCCTTGACGAATGTGACTGTATGTTTCCCGAAACTCATCGTGTCGCCTTCGTCGACCATGATGAAGTTATCGTCGATCTCGTATCCGAACTGATGCATGAGCATCTGGGCCTTTTCAGTCGATACGATCTTCACGTCAGGATGGCGGAGGATGACTTCGTTCATCGACGCCGCATGGTCAGGCTCAAGGTGATTTATCACCATGTAGTCGAGATGCCTTCCGTTCAGAACGGCTTCGACGTTTTCCACGAACTGTTCATATACCGAACTGTCGGCTGTATCGAACAGCACTGTCTTTTCGTCGAGCAGCAGATATGAATTGTATGATACTCCTTCTTCGATCGGGTGGATGCTCTCAAAGAGATGCAGTCTCTTGTCATTCGCGCCGACCCAGTACAGATCTTCGGTTACTTTTCTTACGCACTTCATTGTTACTTGTCCTCCTTATCAGGTTTCGTGACTTCGACAAAACTCGTCTTCTCTTCGCCGCATACCGGGCAGATCCACTCTTCAGGCAGCGATTCGAACGTCGTGCCGACGCTTATGCCGCCCTCTTCGTCCCCGACAGCCGGATCATATTCGTATCCGCAGCCGTTGCAGACGTATGTCGTCCACGGCGAAGGCTCCTTGAGTATAGTGGCTTTCCGCATTTTCACTCTCGGCGGAGCCGGTTTCTTTTCCTTTCCGTTGTCTAACGCCTTCGTGAGGAGAGGCAGTATTTCCATGAGATCTCCGACAATGCCGTAATCCGCGTTCTTGAATATCGGAGCGTTTTTGTTCTTGTTTATGGCAACTATCGTCGTGGCCTCGCGTATGCCCTTGAGATGCTGTCCGGCGCCCGAGATACCGCACGCGATATAGAGGTTTCCGTTGAATTTCTGTCCGGACATGCCGACATATCTTTCAAGCGGCAGGTATTTGAGCGTTTCCGCCACAGGCCTCGACGAACCGATGGCCGCGCCGGCCTGCTTCGCGAGCGCCTCGATGAGCGCCATGTTCTTCTTTTCGCCTATGCCCTTTCCGGCCGAGACGACTCTGTCCGCTTCCGTGATCGGAGTCATCGGATCTATGCCGACCGTGAAGTCGAATCCGTCCGCCCTGAGCGCCTCGACGAGCTGATCGACTCTTTCTTTCGCCGTGCCGCTCGCGAATATCATCTTCTTGCGCTGCCCGGTGATAGGTCCCTTGTTCTTTGAGACGCCTGTCATCTTCGGCGCCTTGCCGAGGATCTTCGACGCAATGACGACTCTCTGGATCTCGCTCGTTCCTTCGTAGATCGTCGTGATCTTCGCGTCTCTGTACATACGCTCGACATCCATGCCCTTGAGGTAGCCGTTGCCGCCGTAAAGCTGCAGCGCCGCATTGCATATCTCGAGAGCGCTTTCAGACGCGTACGTCTTCGCCATCGCGGCTTCCATACTGTAGTCCATATGGTTCTCTTTCAGCTCGGCCGCCGAATAGACCTGCAGTCTCGCGTTCCTGAGCTTGATGGCCATGTCCGCGAATTTGAACTGGTTAGCCTGCTGATAAGCGACAGGCATACCGAACTGCTCTCTTTCGAGCGCGTATTCCTTCGCGCTGTCGAACGCGCCCTGGGCAATGCCGAGAGCCTGCGCGGCTATCCCTATTCTGCCGCCGTCGAGCGTCGACATGGCGATCTTGAAGCCTTCGCCTTCATTTCCGAGGAGATTGGCCCTCGGGACTTTTACGTCATTGAATATCAGCTCGGCTGTCGATGACGAGCGGATGCCCATCTTGTCGTAATGATCTCCGAATTCAAATCCTTCCCATCCCTTTTCAACAATAAAGGCGCTTATTCCGTGCGTGCCGATGTTCGGCGTCGTAACGGCGAATATGATATAGATATCAGCCTTCGGCGCATTGGTGATAAATATCTTCCCGCCGTTGAGTATGTAGTGATCGCCGTTCCTTACTGCCGTCGTTTCCGTACCGCCCGCGTCAGATCCGGCATTCGGTTCTGTAAGGCCGAACGCGCCGAGCTTCTCGCCTCTGGCGAGCGGAACGAGATATTTCTTTTTCTGTTCCTCCGTGCCGTATTCCGCGATCGGATATGTGCCGAGCGATGTATGCGCGGACAGGATGACGCCTGTGCCGCCGTCCACTCTCGCGAGCTCCTCGACCGCGATCGCGTAGCTCAGGATATCAAGACCCGCGCCTCCGTATTTTTTCGGATAAGGCAGACCCATTAACCCCATGTTCGCCATCTTCGCCACAGCGTCCTCCGGGAACGCATTCTCCTGATCAAGCTTGAACGCTATCGGCTTGATCTCTTCTTCGGCAAACGTTCTGACCTTCTCTCTCAATGCCTCATGACTTTCGTTAGTTGTAAAAAGCATTTTGCACCTCCCAATGCGTTATTTATGATGATCCTTTCCGATGTGATACGTGTTCTGATTTATAAACAATTCTAATTAGAAAATTTCTTCTTGCTAGTGACATTTGCAACTTTATATTGTATAATTAAAAAAATCGGACCCGGAAACGGATGTCCGGATGACGGGTATCACGACCACATGAAATAACATCAGGGAGATAATCAATGCAGCAGAAAAATATCCTGGACGATATATCTATAGAATCACTGAAGCTTATGGTGCCGTGCTTCGCGCCTGTTTTCAGGAAATTCAAAAGGGGCGAGACGATAATGCAGTACGAGGGCGGCGAGCCTAAGACTATATCCGTAATGGTGCTCGGCACAGCGAGGCTCGAGATCATCGACGAAGACGGGGAAGCGTTCAATTTAGAGAGTTACAGGCGCGGCGACGTGTTCGGAGAATTGTTCGCGCTCCCGCTCGAAAACCTCGGATACTCCGTGATCGCCACATCCGACTGCACTATAATGAATGTGGACTACCATCACTTCATATCGCCGTGCGAGAAAACGTGCGATCATCACACGACTCTCATAAGCAATCTGTTTATCATGACGGCCCAGAAGAGCCAGGAACTCGCGCTGCATCTCACGATACTGAGCCAGAACTGCATACGCGCGAAACTGATGACATATCTGCGCTATGCGAGGAGCTGCGCCGATGCGACAGATGATCAGGAATTCGAGATCCCGATGTCGCTTTCGCAACTCGCGGACTATATCCGCGCCGACAGATCATCGATGATGCGCGAGATAAAAGCGATGAAGTCCGACGGCCTGATCGAGAGCAAGGCGAGATCGTTCAGACTGCTGGCGTGACGGCCGGCCGCTTTTCCGGCAAATATCGATCCCCGTTTTTTCGAATGGCCGCAGTCTGCGGCGGCGAGTTTCAGCGAGATCCTGCCGGTTTCGGTGATGGAGCCCGCGGCGGGGCGGATTTTTTTACAAAGGCCGCATTATTCGCGATGGGTGAACAAGATTTTCAACGTTCTCAGCCTGTTAGACGCGACTAACTCGCCTGTTTTCGGTCCAGGCGCACTTTTAGGGCCCGCAATCGTTGAAAATCTTGTTCACAAGTTCTCAATTTTGCCGACGTTGTAAAAACATTTTTTGCCAGCATTAGAAAATGAGCTCATCGGCCGTGTTGTACCTGCGATCCGCTTCCCTTCTCCGGCCGCTGAGCATTGACAGAATGAATAAAAACAGGCCGAAGCCTGTTTTTTTCATTTAAATATCGCGATATCGTGATCCGGGGCGCCGCGATCCATACCCGGACCCGGCCCTTATCGCCGGCGTGCCCAAAACAGGTTCTCGGGCCACTAAAACCATACCCGGCCCTCACCGCCGGCGCGCCCGAAACATGTTCCCGGACCCGCGATCCATACCCGGACCCAGCCATTATCGCCGGCGCGCCTGAAACATGTTCCCGGACCGTCTCACCGCCTCAGCCCCCAAAACACGGCGCAGGAAAACGGGCTCCGCGCCGCCGGCGCAAAAGCCCGTTTATTTTCAGCGATTCTGTTGTATTTCCCTGTTATTTGAAAATCTTATGCGCGATTTTCTTATCCTGCACTTTTATGTCGTCCTTTTCCGGGAACAGCGTCTCGCCTATCGCGCTGACCGGATACTGCTTGACCTCTTCAAGACTTCCGTCATCCATCTCAATGATGATATTGTTCCTTCCGGACCATTCCGTCTTGCAGCCCTTCCTGTCGTTGATGATAAGATAAAGGTAGTCGCCGTCCTTGCGGATGACTTCCATCTCGCCGTATGCCCAGTTGTAGTACGTCCGGCCGACGTCCGCGGCGCTGCGCTCTTCCGTCCAGTCGCGGTCAGTTATCTCATCCGGGATATCCGCTTCCGCGAGCCCGGCCGCCGCTTTGGCGTCGACGCCCTGCTTGTGGAGCTTGCGTTTCCTGTCTGTTATCTTCTTGTCTACCTTGGCTATGCCCTCTTCAAGCGCGCTCTTGCTCCTCTTGATCTCTTTCCAGTTCAGCTTCATCCATTTGTTTTCTTCGATGACTTCGCCGATCTCATTTCCGAGTTCCTTCATACGCTCCTTGTTTTCGGAGCTGCGGGAACTCTTGAGGTGCTGGTAATTGTCGAGATTTACCTTCAGCCCGAGAAGGATCCTGTTTTCCTTCTCCCATTTATCTATCATTTTAAGTGTTTTTTCATCCATTTATGCGAACCTCCCGCAGTTAAAATCAAAAAATCCAGTCTAAATATTATACACATTCGCAGGGCGGACTGTCAATCGGGGCGGCGCTCCCGGGAGAAATGCGCCCCGCAGCGCGCATTATAAACGGCGGCGGAAGTTCCGCCGCCGCATCCTGTCTCATGTACGGTCTGTCTACCACTGGACACTTGCCATAGCGTCCATAATGTTCCCGCACATCTTATTTATATCCGATGACGTAGGTTCCATCTGCCAGTCGCCGTCATCGTTTTTCTTGACCTCAACTGTGATTTCCTCCGTCACTGTCTTCGACTTGTTCTTGTCGATCTGATCGAACAGGGAATCGAACAGCACCTGATACATCTTTGTCGTGCTGCCGCTCACCGCCGCTTTATACAGCTCGCTGTTCGTATTCGTGACGTCCTTCTTGGCCTGAGCCACCCACTTGTTCGCCGCGTTTTTCATGTCGACATTCGTCACTTTCATCGTGACTTCCACAGTATCGCTGTCCTTTTTCTCCGTGTCCGTGATCTCATACTTCATATTGCCGAAGAGCGCCTTCACAAAAGCGTCCTCGTCGAGCCCCGGCATATTCAGAGAACCTATTTCCTTCTTCAGCGTTTTCGCAGCGTCGCTGTCTTCGTCCAGCGTGGCCTCCTGCAGCGCCTCCATCGTGGAATTCACTGCCTTTTCAGCCGCTTCCTCCTCGCCGCAAGCGGTAAACGCGAGCATGACAGTAACGGCGAGCATTGCTACAAGTAAACTCTTTAATGCTTTCTTCATGGTCTCTACCTTCTCTTCATTCTTAACACAGAAACATTTTCCGACCCTGCTACCCGCTGAAAAAAATATAACATTTATA
>JAZAUJ010000004.1:0-16048 GCA_036342375.1 Anaerovoracaceae bacterium
CGACGGAGGGTACCACGACAATCTGCCTGTATTGATGGCGATGTTCCGCGGCGCTGAGAATATCATCGCGGTCGACCTTCGCGAAGTCGGATCTGTGGACAGGCGGTTCCTCGCGGAGGTGGAAGAGTTCCACCCGTCGTTCATGTATATAGAGCCGTCGCATGATCTGGGCAATTTCCTGGTATTTGATCCGGCGGCCGCCGCGAGGAATGTACGGCTCGGGTATCTTGACGGCATGAAATCATTCGGGCTGCTCGAGGGCGTGTATTACACGTTCGAACCGGGCGCGTTCCCGGGCGAAGACATCGGAGGCGCCGAGTGGGCCGCGCAGATATTCGGAGCGGACGACGAAAAAATATATACGCGGGGCGGTTTTCTGAAATTCCTGAAGGATGAGGTCGCGCGTGAATATCTGACAGAGCCGAAGGATATACTGCGAAGCGGGCCGTTCAGCATAAGGAAAGCAGCGCAGGCGCTGAAGCGCGGCATCAGCAGGAAGGCGGTGACGCTGTATATCGCTGACGCGGCCGCTTCCGGAAGTCTCGAAAGGATCACGGGAAGCAGGATCGGCGGGGCGGCGATAGAGTCGGCGCCGGGCGAACGCATTATCGGAGACGAGATATCTGCCGCGTCGTTTATCGCTAAATACGGGCTTGCTGACGGAGAAAAGGCGCTCCCTGAGACAGGAGGAGAGGGAACGCTCCCCGGCCCGGGAGAAGAATAGAAGGAGGACAGGATATGAAACTGGTAACGTATAATGGGAAGAACGGCAGGGGCGCCGGAGTGGTCACGCCCGACGGCCTCGGCGTCATAAATGCAGGCGAGGTCACGGGGAAGGATTTCCCGGACGTGCTGTCGGTGATTAGGAACGCGGACGGATCTGACCTCGCGAAAATCAGGTCGGCTGCCGGCAGCGCGGAAAAACTGAGCGGCGTCGCATTGATGCCGCCGATAGAAAAGCCCGTCCACGATGTCATCTGCGTCGGGGTGAATTATATGGCGCACAGAGAGGAGACGGCGACGATCCGCGAGGAGAAATTCGACCAGCCCGATCCGATATTCTTCGGCAAGCGCGCCGTCAGGATCATCGGCGACGGAGAGGATGTAGAGTTCAATGAAGCGCTGGATCCGGAACTGGATTATGAGGCTGAGCTCGCTGTGATCATCGGAAAGACATGCCGCGACGTCGCGCCGGAGGACGCGGAAAGCGTTATATTCGGCTATTCGGTGTTCAACGATCTTTCGTCGAGGACGCTGCAGAGGAAGCATGTGCAGTGGCTGCACGGCAAGAGTCTCGATACGTATACCGCGATGGGGCCGTGGATAGTGACGAAGGACGAGATCAGTTTCCCGCCTTCACTGAGGATAATGTGCCGCGTGAACGGCGAGACGAGGCAGGATTCCGACACGTCGCTCCTTATAAACGACATACCGGCGCTGATCTCGACGATCAGTCAGAACACAACGCTCGAGCCGGGTGATATAATAGCTACAGGGACGCCGGGCGGCGTGGCGATGGCGATGGAGCCGCCGCGGTACATGACGCACGGCGATAAGGTAGAGTGCGAGATAGAGGGCATAGGAACGCTCACGAATTATATTAAATAGGAGGCAATTATGTATGAAGAACTGAAAAAGATGATAGACGAGTCCGGCAGGATCGTATTTTTCGGAGGCGCGGGCGTTTCGACGGAAAGCAATATCCCCGATTTCCGTTCCGCGAACGGGCTGTACAATGCGAACACGAAATACGGCATGTCGCCTGAAGCGCTGATATCGCACAGTTATTTCATGGCGAACATGCAGAATTTCTTTGAATACTATAAGGAAAATATGATATTCGAGGACGCCGAGCCGAACAAGGCTCATATTGCGCTCGCGAAGCTGGAAAAGGAAGGCAAACTGCTCGCCGTCGTCACTCAGAATATAGACGGCCTGCATCAGAAGGCCGGATCGAAGACGGTGTACGAGCTGCACGGATCTGTACGCAAGAACCGCTGCATGGACTGCGGGCGCGAATACAGCCTTGAATATATCATGGATCCCGACAACTGCAAGGGGTCAGTTCCGCACTGCAGCGCATGCGGCGGAGTTGTGAAACCGGAGGTCGTGCTCTATGAAGAGGGCCTTGACGACGCGACGGTGCGCGGCGCCGTCATGGCGATAGCCGAAGCGGACATGCTGATAGTCGGCGGGACATCTCTTGTCGTATATCCTGCCGCCGGGCTGATAAACTATTTTCGCGGAAATCATCTCGTGCTGATAAACAGGGATTCGACGCCGTATGATAATCAGGCCGATCTCGTGATACACGATTCTATAGGTAAGGTACTCGGAGAAGTTGTGGGAGTATAGATGAAAAGCGGCGCCGGACCGCCCCGCAGGGGACGGCCGGCGTTTTTTTATTTCCTTTCCGGGACTATCTCGATCCAGTACCCGTCCGGATCGGTTATGAAGTAAACTCCGACGGCTTCATTTTCGAAAACGACGCATCCCATTTCTTCATGTTTCTTATGCATTGATTCTATATCATCTGCAGTGAACGCGAGGTGGAATTCACATTCGCCGAGGTCATAGGGCTCCGTGCGGTCGAAAAGATATGTCAGTTCGAGCGTGAACTCCGATTCGCCGTCAGAGAGGTATACGAGTTTGTAGGTATCGCGTTCCGTTTCCCTCACAGGGAGCAGGCCGAGCGCGTCTTTGTAGAACGCGAGACTGCGATCCAGATCGGCGACATTGAAATTGAAATGATCAAATCTCAGCATTTATACAACCTCCCATTTGTATACTATCCGGTTTTTCTCATATTATCATTTTTTTACAGTAAGGGCAAAGCCTTTCGCGGCATGTCATGTTATAATATCTGAAACAGAATGAAAGGAAGGAAAGATGAGAGTACTTATCGCTAATGATGACGGGATATTTTCGACCGGCATCGCGAAGCTGACGGAGGCGCTCGGTACTATTGAAGAGACGGAGATATACGTCTGCGCCCCCAGGACGCAGCAGAGCGGGAAGAGCCACAGTATCTCGATGTCGAAGCCGATGGAAGTGACAGAACTCGCCTTTTCGAACGCGAAACTCGCGCTTTCGGTGAACGGGACTCCGGCTGACTGCGTGATGCTCGGCCTGAGATATCTTCAGGCGAAGGGCATAGATATCGACATGGTGTTCTCGGGTATAAACGAGGGGTCGAATCTCGGGACGGACACGATCTACAGCGGCACTGTCGGCGCGGCTATGGAGGGCGCTCTCTGCGGCAAGCCGTCCGTCGCCGTCTCTGTCGAGACGCATTCGCCCACGCATTTCGAAGCGGCGCAGGAACTCGCCGTTCAGGCGTATTACCGCGTAAAGGAAATGATGGATCCGATGACGGTCATTAATATAAACACGCCGGATATCCCGAAGGAAGAGATAAAGGGCGTAAAGGTGACGCGCGTCGGCCGCCGCGAATATGATGCATGGTTCGATTCGGAACTGAGCGGGGGCGTCAGGCGTTACAGATACGGCGGGGACCCCGTTGTCTATAAGAGCAAAAACACGGATATCGATGTGATCGCCGTGCAGGAGGGGTACGCGAGCGTGACGCCGCTCATGTTCGACCTCACAGCGCACGACAAACTTGAAGAAATCAGGAGGTGGAAATTAGATGTCTGATATGATCAGAAGAGAAGAAGCTGCAGTTATCGCCATAGATTTCCAGACGAATATCATTAAAGCAATGCATGAGAAAGAGGAACTCGCCGACTGTGCCGCAAGGCTGTTCGAGGGGGCGAAGGCGCTCGGCGTGCCGGTGCTCGTCACGCAGCAGTATACGAAGGGCCTCGGGGAGACTGTCCCTGAGATCGCGCAGGCGATCGGCGATTTCGAGCACGTAGAAAAGACGACGTTCAGCGCTCTCAAGACGCCTGAATTCAAAGAAAGACTGGAGGCGTCAGGGAAAAAACAGGTCATACTGACCGGCATCGAGGCGCACGTATGCGTGCAGCAGACCGCGCTCGAACTCCTTGACGCGGGCTATGACGTATTTGTGCTGAGCGACTGCATATCTTCGAGAAAAAAGAAAGACAAAAAGGAAGCCGAACGCAGGATGGTGCATGCCGGATGCGTGCTGACAACATATGAGGCGGCGCTGTTCGAGATGCTCGACGGTTCAAAATCAGACGGATTTAAGGAAATCTCGAAGATCGTAAAATAATCACAGGGGAAACGCATTGATGTTATTCAAAAATAAAATAGAACTCGCCGATAAAGCGGAACTCGAAAAATACCTGAACGCGGTCGATCACCGTACGTCCGGGCTGTCGTTCTCGTCTCTTTATATGTGGCGCGACGTCAATGAATTCAGCTGGGAGATCATCTGCGGATATCTCTGCATAGAGGGCATCAGCCATCTTGAGCTTGAAGAGGGCGTGAAAGTGCATTTCATGAATATGCCGCTGAGCCCGACGGGCGCATATGATAACGAGACGCTGAGACACTGCATCCTCGAATGCAAAAAGAGGTTCGAGGATGCCGGCATGATGTTCACGATGAGGCTCATACCGTATCACCTGACGGATACGCTTTACGACGCGTTCCCGAATGAGCTCGTATTCATCTCCGACCGGGCGAATTACGATTATGTGTACAGGCGGCAAGATCTGGTCGAGCTGAAGGGCCGGGCGTACCATCAGAAGAAAAATCACCTGAATTATTTCAATAAGAACTATATATACAGGTACAGTGAGCTCTCATCGTCGGACTACGATGAGATCATGGAATTCCTCGATGAGTGGGAAGGCGGAAAGGAAGACATCCCCGATGACGAGAAGCATATGCTTGACCTTGAGCGCGAGGCGATGTCAGATGTCGTGAAAAATCTCGAGGCAGCCGGATATTATGCGGGCGCGATCCGGATCGACGGGAAGATGAAGGCACTCTCTATAGGAGGCCGGCTGAACAGGAATACCGTCACCTGCCATGTGGAGAAGGCTGATAGCAGTATCCGCGGGCTTTATCCCGCGATCACGAAAGAATTCTGCGCGCATCTCCCGGATTATATTAAGTTCATAAACCGCGAGGAGGATATGGACCTTCCGAATCTGCGCAAGGCGAAAAAAGCGTACAAGCCGTGTACGATGATAGAAAAATATATCGTGAATTTCCGCTCCGACAGGAAGGCGGCGCCTATAGCGCCTACGGCGTGGAGCGCTGTTACCGGAGAAACGCAGAGATAACGGCAGAATGATCTCAGCGGAGCGCCGCGGCTGCGGCCTCCGCTTTTTTATTCGCCAAAAGCATCAATGCTTTTTCGCGTTTCCTTTTTGTTCTTTCGGCTTCGACAGACTGAGACTGCTGTATTCCTTAGATGTCACGGTGTTCACCGACGATCCCGTTTTCTGTTTCTTTGGAGATCTTCTGATACGCAGCACGCCCGATTTCGCTTTCGCGAGCGGCAGCGACGCCGTGAACGTCGTGCCGTGCTCTTCGTCGCTCTCGCACTTTATTACTCCGTGATGCGTTTCCACGATGTTTTTCGCGATAGCGAGGCCGAGCCCGTATCCGCCGCCCTGCGTTCTGGCCTTGTCCGCTCTGTAGAATCTTTCGAATATATGTTTTATGTCCTCTTTCGCTATCGGCGCGCCGGTATTATTGACCGAGAAAAGCGCGTTCTGTCCGTCGGATGTCATTTTCACTGACACCACGCCCGCGAGGCCGGCATATTTTATCGCGTTATCTATGAGTATGTGGGACAGCTGTTTCAGCTGCGTCGAATCGCCGCTCACAGTTATGCCCGGATCTATTTCCGCATTCAGTTCCACGCCCTTCTCGAATGCGACTGGGTCGAACTGCAGATATGTGTCCGTCACTATATCGGAGAAGACGACTTCCGAAAATACGATATTTTTCGCCTTGTCTGCCTGGGCGTCAGACCTGGCGAGGAACAGGAGGTTATCCACGAGTTTCTTCATATGCACGGCTTCCGCTTCCGTGCTGTCTATCCACTGCCGCTCTTCGCGCACCGTTTTGTCGAGATGGTCTTTCGACATCAGGATGTCATTGTTCGCGAGGATGACAGTAAGCGGCGTCTTCAGTTCATGCGACGCGTCCGCGACGAACTGGTGCTGCTGTTCCCAAGCTTTCTCGACCGGGCGCACAACGACTCTCGACAGGCAGATACTTATTACGCACAGCACCATCAATGCGAGTGCGCCGAACCAGATAGACTGTATTATCTGCTGTTTCGCGTATGTGAGCTGAGTATATGTGTCGGCGAAAACGTAGACAGTGTCATTATTGTGCTTCGCTTTATAGAACGCGATATTCATGCTTTTGATGATGCCCTTGGACTTATCAGACTTGTCTACGATCTGTGTCGCTTTCTCATAGGAACTCTTCTTCATTGTCCCGAATGTCGAGACAGTTTCCTTCAGATCCCCGTTCATGTCGTAAACGGTTATGAACGTGGAAACACGGCGCAGATCCGATCCCGAGGATCCGCTGCCGTCTTCGTCGCTGCCGCCTGAAATATTGGGCTCCGCCTTTTCTTCGGATATGTAGTATTTATATGCCGAAGTGAGAGCGGATGAGATCATGTGGTTGGCCCGCGAATACGTGTTGATGCATATCGCGGCGATGACTGATATAATGACTACTCCCACGAGCAGCATAGTCAGCAGGATGACTCTGTTCTGGAGTTTCTTCAGCATACGCTTCCGGGGCCGCTATTCCCCTTCCTCCAGTCTGTAGCCTATCTTGCGGAGCGATGTGATGCGCGCTTTGGAGCCGAGATACAGGAATTTCTTTCTGAGAAATGAAATGTACGCTTCTACGTTATTATCGGAAGCGTCGCTGTCGTATCCCCACACTTTAGTGATAATGTCATCCTTCGTCAATGCGACGTTCGGGCTGGCCATGAGGAGTTTCAGTATTTCGGATTCCTTGAAATTGAGATGTATGGATTTCCCGCCGCACTTAAGGTCGCACGAATCGAGATCGAATGTGAGATCGCCGAATGTCTGCTCGTCAAGTATGACCTCGCCGTGTCTTCTTGTGAGCGCTCTGACTCTCGCGAGAAGTTCTTCTGGCGAGAACGGCTTTGTCATATAATCGTCCGCGCCGCAGTCAAGACCTTTTACTTTGTCGGAGATCTCGCTCCTCGCCGTGAGCATGATTATTGGAGTGTCGTTTTTTTCTTTTCTGAGTTCGCGGGCTATATCGTATCCGTTCATGCCCGGGAGCATGACATCCAGAACAATGAGATCGTAAATGCCGGACAGGGCGTAATCCAGCCCGTCTGTCCCGTCATGCACGACATCTGTCATATATTTCTTTTCGGAAAGTATCTGCGAGAGCGCTTTGGCAAGCCTCACCTCGTCTTCAACTACAAGTATCCTCATTTTATGCCTCCGCATACTAAGTATATACCAAATATTACACACATGCGCTGAAAAATATCTTAAAACGCATCCGCGGCGTCTTTTTCCCCGGACTCTTCAGTGATTTCAATAAATATTTTTTTCAAATGCGGATTTTTCTTTAGACTATTACATGGTTTTATGTTATAATGAGCATACATTCAGGGACATCGATAGAATTGGCTCAGGCCATTCTAATAAATATCTCATCCTCTCAATCAGCATAAATGCTTACACACAAATGAGACGAAGTGCAGCCCATTCGGGCTGTACTTCATTTTTACGGACTTATGAAGGGCATCGAACCGCTGAGATGCCCGAATATCAGTGAAACCGGCGTGCAGATATGATATAATATTCTGCGCGGCACTTTAAGCCGCGGGGAATATCACAAATACGGGAGAACTGATATGGCTTCTAATTTCATTCATAATATTATTGATAAAGACAATGAGGACGGCGTTTACGGCGGCGTCGTGCAGACGAGATTTCCGCCTGAACCGAACGGATATCTGCATATAGGGCATGCGAAATCCATATGCCTCAACTTCTCGACCGCCGAAAAATACGGCGGAAAGTGCAATCTGAGGTTCGATGACACGAACCCGGAAAAGGAGGACCAGGAGTTTGTCGAGGCCATCAAGCGCGACATCCAGTGGCTCGGCTACAAATGGGATAAGATATGCTGGGCGTCGAATTATTTCGATACGATGTATAAGGCCGCCGAGGAACTGATCCGAAAGGGCAAGGCGTTCGTGGACGAGCAGTCATATGAAGAGATAAAGGCGCAGCGCGGCACGCTTACCGAGCCTGGACAGAACAGCCCGTACAGGGATCGCCCCGCGGAGGAGAGCATGCGCCTGTTCCATGAGATGCGTGACGGGAAATATCCGGACGGTTCCATGGTGCTGCGCGCGAAGATAGACATGAGCTCGCCTAATATCAATATGAGAGACCCGGTCATTTACAGGATAGACAGGACGCCGCATCACAACACCGGATGCAAATGGTGCGTCTATCCGCTTTACGCGTTCGCGCATCCGCTCGAGGACGCGATAGAGGGCGTGACGCATTCGATATGCACGCTTGAATTTGAAGACCTGCGCCCGATGTACGACTGGTCAATCCGGGAAGTCGGCTTCTGGGAGCACCCGCCGAAGCAGATAGAATTCGCGCGGCTCAATCTCACTCATTTCCTGATGAGCAAGAGAAAACTGAAAGTGCTCGTGGAAGACGGTCTCGTGGATGGATGGGACGATCCGCGCATGCCGACTATAGCCGGTATCAGGAGACGCGGCTATACGCCGGAAGCCGTCAGGAATTTCTGCGATCTCATAGGCGTTTCCAAGTCGAATTCCACGGTCGAAGTAGAACTTCTTGAGCATTGCGTGCGCGAGGACCTTAAGAACAGAGTGCCGAACAGGAATGTCGTGTTCGATCCGATAAAAGTCGTCATCACGAATTATCCGGAAGACAGGACAGAAGAATGCGAGATGGAAAATAACCGCAATGTGCCGGAGATGGGGACCCGCACAGTCCCGTTCAGCCGCGAGATATATGTGGACGGCCAGGATTTCATGGAAGTCCCCGTAAAAAAATATTTCAGGCTGTTCCCGGGAAATGAAGTCCGCCTCAAGGGCGCATACTTTATTACATGCGATGAAGTGATAAAGAACGAAGACGGCTCCATAAAGGAGCTGCACTGCACATATGACCCGGAAACGCGTTCCGGCAGCGGTTTCAACGGAAGAAAGGTGAAGGGAACGATCCACTGGGTCGACGCCGCCTCGGCTGTTGAGATAGATGTCCGCGAATACGATTACCTTATGAAGGATATCACAGATGAAGACGGCAATGTCACAGACCAGGTCTTCAATGAAGAATCCGTGCGCGAGCTGAAGTGCATGGCCGAGCCGTCCGTCGCCGAAGCAATGCCCGGAGACAGGTTCCAGTTTTTCCGCCACGGCTATTACATCGCCGACGAAAAACTGACGACAGAGGACAGGAAGGTATTCAACAGTATCATAGGGCTGAAGAGCAGTTTCAAAATAAAGAAATGACATGCAGGCTGTAGTTGTATTACTGTTAAAAATAGCGGGCGCTGCTGCAGCCGGCATCATCGCCGGAAGCGGCGTGATATATGCTGTGAATCATATGCCGGCCTCGTGGCTCGCGCCGTACGGCGAAGACCCGTGCCGCGACGCCGTGAGCAATGACAGGCAGCGCGTATCGGGCTATCCGTGGAAATATGTTTCGTCGGCTGTGTTCTGCATCGTCTTCATTTTCACAGCCTCGCGCGAAACACTGCAGTACGCTGTGCCGGCAGCCGCGGCTCTGTTCATCCTCGCATTGATGGCGATATGCTGCGGGAAATACAGAGTCGTCCCGGATCAGCTCACGGTGCTGCTGTTTGTGTGCGGGTTCGGGTTCGTGCCGTTCCACAGCACATGGAAGATGATCGTTATCGGGGCTGCGGCGGGGCTTCTCGCCATGGCGCTCGTTTTCATTATTGTTAAATACGCGCTGAAAAGAGATACAGGTTCGGCTATATATAACGATGAATACGGATATCTTCCCGGACGTCACAGAGACGCGAGCGTAAAGGCTCCTCTTATGGGCGCGGGAGAGATACCTGTCGGAGCCGCGATAGGGCTCATGGCCGGCCCGTACGGGGCGCTCGCCGCCGTCGCATGCGGAGCGTGCGCTTCAGCTGTCGTGACGCTGTTCCTCACCCGGACTGGGCGTGACAGAAAAGGCGACGCGCAGCCGCTGACCACATACATCTGCGCTGCGGCCGCGCTGTATATAGCGCGGCATATCAGAGTGTTCGGATTTTAGGAAGGAAGGAAAATGCTGACTGGCAAACAGAGGGGCTACCTGCGCGGCCTCGCGAACGAGCTTCCGGTGACGGTGTATATCGGCCGGGCCGGGCTCACGGAAAATGTGTACAGGGAGATAGAAACGGCGCTCGACAACAGAGAACTTGTGAAAGTCAAGATCCAGAGCGGTTCGGCTCTCGACTGCAGGGCCGCGGCGAATGAAGTCGCGTTTTATCTGAAATGCGATTACGTCCAGTCTATCGGGCACAGATTTGTCGTGTACAGACAGGCGAAAGATCCTGAAAAGCGCAGGATCGAACTGCCGAAATAAGCGAAATGAAAAATATCCTGCTTACAATTTCATACGACGGAATGCCGTATTCCGGCTGGCAGAGGCAGCCGGACGCCGTGACCGTGCAGGGCGAGATAGAGCGCGTATTGTCAGGACTCTGCGGGTTCGATGTCACGGTAGACGGCACGAGCAGGACGGACGCCGGCGTGCACGCGCTCGGGCAGCGCGCCACATTTTCGGGCGATATAAAGATCCCGGTCTGCCGCATATGCTATGCCGCCAACAATCTGCTGCCTGAAAGCATCAGGCTGCTCGCGGCTGAGGAGGTCCCGGAAGGGTTCCACGCCCGTTACGATTCGAAGGGCAAGACGTATATATATAAAATCATCGCGTCCGACGATGTCGATCCGTTCATGCGCGATCATTATTATTTCGCCGGACGGGGCCTGGATGAAGCATCAATGCGGAGCGCCGCGAAGGCTCTCGAAGGGACGCATGATTTCAAAAGCTTCGAGGCGTCGGGAAGTTACGAAAGGAAGACGACCGTACGCACGATATCGCGCATTGATCTGAAAAAGAAGACCGCGGAAGCGCCGTCGGGGAAAATGCTGGATGAGCTCGATATCGAAGTGACAGGCGACGGATTCCTGTACAATATGGTCAGGATCATCGCGGGCACGCTCACAGATGTCGGGAAGGGAAAGATCGGCTTCGGCGATATGGAGCGGATAATCGAAGGGAAGGACCGGGCGCTCGCCGGACATACGGCGCCGCCGCAGGGACTATATCTGAAGAAAATATATTATTGATTTTTTGCGGCAATGACGAACCGTGTGGTAAAATATTATTCAAATACAGGGAGGCAGAAAGATGGCTGAACGTATTAGCTGGGACGAATATTTCATGGAAATGGCTGAGCTCGCGGCGAAGAGATCGACATGCCTCAGAAGACAGGTCGGAGCTGTCGTCGTGCAGGACCGTCATGTGATAGCCACGGGATATAACGGAGCGCCGAGAGGCGTATCGCACTGCACGGATACGGGAACGTGCTATCGCGAGGAACATCATATCCCGAGCGGCGAGCGGCATGAGCTGTGCAGGGCGCTGCACGCGGAGCAGAACGCCATCATCCAGGCGGCGACGCTGGCGCAGTCCATCGAGGGCGCGACGATGTATATAACGACGCAGCCCTGCATCATATGTGCGAAGATGATAATCAATGCAGGGATAAAAAGGATCGTCGTGAAGGAAGGCTACCCCGACGAGATGGCCGTAGAGATGCTCGAGGAGGCCGGACTGAAAATAGTCATGCTGAGCGATCTCGAGAACGGGAATAATTTCCGTTCGTAGCAGGCGGCCGGGATGTTCCCGTATGTGAGTATAGAACATTCTGAAAATACAATATTGAATTATTTACTTTTTCTGTTCAAGGTGTATAATAAAACAATAACGTGCAGGAGGAGTGTACGATAAATTGGAGTATGTAACAGGTGCCGTCGCGGGCGGGATTTTCGGCTGTCGGGTCGGCTACCTTAAATATATGTGCATATGGAACAAGTACGCGGCTGCTGAAGACGCCGGAAACGGCGATTATTCCGGCGAAGCCGCAAAACTGTATTCAAGAGCGTTTATCAGTTACGCGGTCAATATCGCGGCGCTAATAATTGTGTTTGTCCTGCGAAACTGTTTTCCGTTCAGCTGGGTGGCATGCATCATTGCTGTGGCAGTGGCGCTGTCTGTGATGAACAGGGTCATGGCGCTCAAGGCAAAAAAAGCAACTGAGAATATCAGCAAGGAGGTTTGAGGAACTTGAGTACATTCCTTAATTCAATAGGATGGTCAAGCGCCATGTTCACAAGCGTGGTCATCACGGTCGTGCTGGCCGTGCTGAGCATTTACGCGGGCCGTCATCTGGAAATGGTGCCTTCGGGTCTGCAGAATGTATTGGAAGTTTCGATCGAGAAACTGCATGGATTCTTTGAGGACCTGATGGGCGAGAAGCTCTGCAGGACATGGTTTCCATTTGTCGGAACGCTCTTTATTTATATTCTGATCAGTAACTATGTCGGACTTCTGCCCGCGGCCGGACAGATACCGGGGATGAAGTCTCCGACGAGTTCCATCAACTGCACACTCGCTATGGCGATCCTCGTGTTCCTTTTCATGCAGGTCGCCGGGATCAGGGCGAACCACGGCCCCAGGTATTATAAGCACTGGCTCATGCCTTTCGCCGTGCTGGCGCCTCTGATGATCATAGAAGATCTGGTAAAACCTTTATCGCTTACAGTACGACTTTACGGAAATATATACGGAGAGGAAACAGTAACAGAATCATTCTTCAATCTGGTGCCTATCGGTCTTCCGGTAGTCATGAATCTCCTGAGCGTACTTATGGGCCTCGTGCAGGCTCTGGTATTCGCGCTGCTGGCTGGTATATATATCAGCGAAGCCGGCGAGCCGCTTGAACTGCAGGCACAGTAAACAGGATATTTAAACCGGATATACGGCTTGGATATACATGATGTAAAATAAGAAAGGAGAAATACTCATGGGTTTAATTGCATTAGCTACAGGATTGGCAATAGGATTGTCGGCGATAGGGCCTGGCATCGGTCAGGGTATCGCAGCAGCTAAAGGACTGGAAGGAATGGCGCGTCAGCCTGAATTGATAGGGCCGCTCCGTACGAACATGATCCTCGCATTCGCATTTATGGAATCGCTCGCTATCTACGGCCTGCTCATCGCTTTCCTGCTTTTCTCGAGGATCTGATATCGGGGAATGAGAAGCAGTTATTGAACTGCGCCGCTTGCGGCGCGGTGAAGGAAGGCAGGCAGACAGTATGGTAGAAGCATTAGGGTTGAGTTTGACCCAATTTATATTTTATCTTATTAACTTTCTGATCCTTGTCGGGATACTCGGAAAGTTCCTTTACAGGCCGTTTCTGGATATGCTCGCGAAAAGAAAGCAGACCATCCAGGACGCGCTTGACAATGCGGCCATGACCAACGCCAAAGCCGATCAGAAACTGGAGAATTATGAGAAGAAGATCGCGAACTACGAAGCTGAGGGACGCGAGATCATAAGAAAATCCAAAGCGAAGGCTGACGATCAGGCGAAACGCATCATTGAAGACGCGAACAACAGAGCAGGCGAGTTGATCGTCAAGGCCGAAAAAGAGATCGAACGCGAAAGAGCAAGCGCTCTCGCCGATATGAAGAAAGAAGTCGCCTCCATGGCGCTTCTTGCGGCGGGAAAAATTCTGGAGCGCGAACTTTCCGGCGATGAGGAACAGATGAGGATAGTCGACCAGGTTATCGAAGAGGCAGGTAAATAAGAATGGCAGAACTGACCGTAGATAATACATACGGCATTGCGTTATATGATGCCGCCAAGGACCTCGGCAAAGTCGATTCCATGCTGGAAGAGGCGGAGGCTGTCCTTGAAATATTCAAACGGGAAAAGTCGTTCTACAGCTATCTGAAGCTCCCGGCGGTCTCTGCCGCTGATAAAAAGCAGACGCTGAAAGAAGTATTCTCCGGGCGCATTTCCCAGGAAATGCTGAATTTCCTGTATGTGCTCGAAGACAAGAGGCGCATCGGGAACTACGAGCGCATAGTCAGGGCTTACAGAAAGCTGAAAGATGAGGAAGAAGGAAAGGCGACGGGGGTCGTCTATTCCGTCGTGCCTCTGAATGAAGAGCAGATGGAGAAGCTGCAGGGACAGACGTCCGCGCTTCTCAGAACAAATGTCGTACTTCGCAATGAGATCGACAAGAACCTTATCGGAGGGGTAAAGGTCCTGGTCGACGGGAAAATTATCGACGCTTCCCTGAAAAAGCGGCTCGAAGACCTCACGGCCGCTATAAAATCGTGAGAAAACCATTAATGCAGGAGGAATCTGAAAGATGAATTTAAGACCTGAAGAAATCAGTGCCGTCATCAAACAACAGATCAAAGAATACGAAAACGAACTGGACGTATCGGATTACGGTACGGTCATACAGGTCGGTGACGGTATTGCCAGAGTCTATGGATTGGACAACTGCATGTCGGGCGAACTCCTCGAATTCCCCGGCGGTATATACGGGATCGCGCAGAACCTTGAAGAGGATAACGTCGGATGCGTAATACTCGGATCCGATGAAACTATAAAAGAGGGCGATATCGTTAAGCCAACAGGGACTGTAACGTCGGTACCTGTCGGCGAAGCCTTGATCGGCAGAGTAGTAAACGCTCTTGGTCAGCCGATCGACGGCAAAGGTCCGATCGATACAAAAGAAACCAGACCAATAGAAACTGTTGCTCCGAGTGTTATAGAGAGACAGTCAGTAAAAGAACCGCTGCAGACGGGGCTCAAGGGCATCGACTCCATGATCCCTATAGGCAGAGGTCAGCGTGAGCTGATAATAGGCGACAGACAGACAGGAAAAACGGCTATCGCTATCGATACTATCCTGAATCAGAAGGATACAGATGTCATCTGCATCTATGTAGCGATAGGCCAGAAACAGTCGACAGTCGCGCAGCTCGTAAAAGTGCTTGAAGACAGAGGCGCCATGGATTACACCATCGTGGTTTCGGCTACGGCGAGTAACTCCGCGCCGCTGCAGTATGTAGCGCCTTACGCCGGATGCGCGATGGGCGAATACTTTATGTACAAGGGAGGACACGTGCTGATCATCTACGATGACCTGTCAAAGCACGCCGTGGCGTACAGAGCCATGTCGCTCCTCCTGAGAAGACCGCCGGGGCGTGAAGCATATCCCGGTGATGTATTCTACCTTCACAGCAGACTGCTCGAAAGAGCGGCGAAGCTGTCTGATGAACTCGGCGGCGGATCGCTTACGGCGATGCCTATCATCGAGACACAGGCCGGAGATATATCGGCGTATATCCCTACAAACGTAATATCCATCACAGACGGACAGATATTCCTTATCACGGATCTGTTCTTCCAGGGCCAGAGACCGGCTATCGATTCCGGTATCTCGGTATCCCGTGTAGGAGGAAATGCGCAGATAAAAGCCATGAAGAAAGTATCGAGCAAGATAAAGCTCGAGCTCGCGCAGTACAGAGAACTCGCATCATTCTCGCAGTTCGGTTCGGACGTAGACGCGGATACGAAGGCGAGACTCGATCACGGCGCCATCCTCATGGAGATCCTGAAGCAGGGCCAGTACAACCCGATCCCGGTATGGCATCAGGTAGAACTGATATATGCTGCCACGAATGACTATCTGGCGGACATCCCTGTTGAGAAAATAAAGGAGTTCGAGCAGGAATTCTACGCATTCATGGACGAACAGCATCCTGAAATAGGAAATGAGATAAAAGACACAGGTGATTTCTCGGACGAGACGGAAGAGGCTCTCAAGGCCGCTATCCTCGAGTTCAAGAAACTGAACAAGGCTGAGTTTACAAAGCACGAAGACGAAGTAATCGCGGCTATGGGCAACCAGGACGAAATGTAGTAAGGAGGTGAGACGATGGCATCCAGTGACCTTCAGGCAGTAAAAAAGAGAATAAGATCTGTTACG
>JAZAUJ010000005.1:0-14433 GCA_036342375.1 Anaerovoracaceae bacterium
CGCGGATATGGAAGGCATCCGCGCATTGCTGAAGGCGAATCACGTGGATACGATCAGAGAGGAGGACAAGAAGGACGGCTTCGTCACGACGGCTATAACGGACGAACAGCTCAGGGCGCTCATCGAGGAGGAAGACGGCGTGACTGTCGCGGCTGAAGACGGGAAGATCCTGGCGTTCGCGTTCGCGGCGCCGTGGGAGTTCTGGAAGGACTGGCCGTTTTTCGTGAACATGATCAGCATCCTTCCGGATTACGTGTTCGACGGGACGAGGCTCGCGGAGGAAAACACATACCAGTACGGGCCTGTGTGTGTCGACAGATCAGTCCGAGGCACGGGCGTGTTCGAGAAGCTGTTCTTCAAATCTCTCAGCATGTTCAGGGATCGCTATCCGATAATGGCGACGTTCATCAATCAGATCAACCCGCGCTCGTACGCGGCGCACACAAAAAAGGCCTGTATGACGGAGGTCGGCACGTTCTCGTACAACAATAACAACTATTATATGATGGCGTGCTGTACAGATCCTGAGAAATAGAGATTTTGATAAGTATCAATGCCGGGCGGCCGCGGGCTGCCCGGTTTTTCTATCTGTTCTTTTTTCTGTATCCGGTCGGCGTCATCCCTGTCTCCTCTTTGAAAAACCTGTTGAACGTGGAAAGGCTGCCGAATCCGACCGACATTGCTATGTCCAGCACCTTTTCGTCTGTTTCGCGCAGCATCTTCTTCGCCGCATTGAGGCGCAGGCCGTCCGTATACGCTTTCGGCGTCATGCCGTACGCTTCCTTGAAGATCTCCACAGCACGGCGCTCTGACACGCCGGCGTTTTTCAGATCTCTGTTCCACACTAATTGCTGCTGGTAGACCCTGTCCAGGTGGTTTTTCACAGACTCCGCTATATCTTCCATCGGGTGATAGGCGAGAAGATCGCTGCGGCAGCGCTTGCAGGGCCTGTACCCCGCGGCTATCGCTTCCTCCGCCGTCCTGAAATATTCCACGTTGTCCGGGAGCGGTTTCTTCGAGCTGCACGACGGGCGGCAGAATATCCCGGTCGACTTCACGCCGTAGAAAAACAGCCCGTCGTAATTCCCGTCGTTATGCGCGAGCGCTTCGTACATTTCATCTTTTGTCATCGCTTCCGCCTTCCTTCTATAAGCTGTTCAGCAATGCAGAGCCGCCTCCGGAATGGATGAACGCTATGTTCTCACCGTCCGCGAATGCGCCTTCGGCATTCAGTTCGAGAAGCCCGGCCATCGCCTTGCCGGTATAATACGGGTCTAGGAATATGCCTTCCGAGGATGCGAGCGCTTCCATGGCTTCCCGTCCTTTCACTGTCGGGAATCCGGCGCCTTTGCCGCATGAAAAATGGACTTCGAAATCATCTTCCGAAAGTGCGGCGTCGTATCCGCCGAGTTCCGCGGCTCTTAGCGCCTGTTTCAGAAGTGTCGGCTTATGTGAGAATCTGCGGCCAATGGACACCGTGACGGCCTTAGTTTCCGGGCTGAACAGCTTCGTGCCGAGCACGACGCCGGCATACATGTTCCCGGTGCCCCCGCAGCATACGACATGACCGAACGATATCCCTTTTTCAGCCGCCTGCGCGAACAGCTCTTCCATACAGTCGACATATCCGAGCGCCGACAGCGGCGACGATACTCCCGGCTTTATTATATACGGTTTCCTGCCTGCATTCGTGAGTTCGGCTGCGACATTTCGGATATCGCGCATCATGTTCGTTCTCGCTTCTTCATCCGCGAAATGCTCCCGCACTCCAATGAGCTGACCGAGGCTCCCTGACACGGTCTCGTTCTCGTTCGTGTAGACGATATGCGGTTCAAGTCCCGCCTTCACGGCGCACGCTGCGACCGCGAGCGGCTGGTTCGACCTTGAGCCCCCGCCCGTCACGACGCAGTCGCAGCCTTCGTCCAGAGCCTCCGCGAGCAGATACTCCATTTTCCTTACTTTATTTCCGCCGAGCCCGACTCCGATCAGATCCTCGCGCTTTATCCATAATCTTTTCCCGCCTCCGAGCGCCTGTCCGAAATTCTTCAGCTCGTGCAGCGGGGTCGGACAGCATCCGAGCGCTATCCTGCGCGGCGCGCGCGTTCTTTCCGCCGCCATCAGAGCGCCGTCCCTTTCTTCGGGACATACATGTCTTCGGTATATGCTCCCTCGAGTTCCAGCATTGCCTTTTTCCTGTCCACTCCTCCCGCGTAACCAGTGAGACTCCCGTCGGAACCGACGACGCGGTGGCACGGGATGATGATGGATATCCCGTTGTGGCCTACGGCGCCGCCGACAGCCTGTGATGACATCTTTTCAAGGCCGCGCTTTTCGGCGATCTTCTTCGCTATCTCGCCGTATGTGGTCGTCTTCCCGTACGGTATCTCCTTCAGTATCTCCCATACGGACATCTGAAAATCAGTCCCTGTCATATGCACAGGCGGGAGCGGGCCCGGATCTTCGCCCGAAAAATATACGTCGAGCCACTCCGCCGCAGCGTCAAGTGCGGGAGAATCGCCCTCTTCATGTTCGGGTGACAGGTATTCCGCAAAATACTTTTCTCCCTCGAACCAGAGCCCCGTCAGACCCTCGCTGTCCGCCGCGAGCATTATCCTGCCGAGCGGCGAATCATAATATTTCGTGTACTGCATGTGCCCCTCCCCGTTCATTTTTTCTTCGGCGCATAGTCTTTCATCCCGGGAATCGCGCCGCACGATACTTCCCAGAGGTAAAGACTGGCGACACTTCCGCAGGGACTGTACCGCCGTCTGTATTTTTCAAAGAGTTTCCGGTCGACCTTCCGGTGATGATACACCATCCTGAGTCCGCGGATGATAGCGAGATCGTCAAAGCTGAAGATATCCGGACGCTGCAGGCAGAAAAGCAGGATCATCTCTGCCGTCCAGACTCCTATGCCCTTCAGCTGCGAAAGCTCCCTTATCGCTTCGTCGTCCGGCATATGTCCGACAGCTTCGATGTCGAAACTGCCCTCGTTCACTTTCCCGGCGAAGTCGCAGATGTACTCCGCTTTTCTGAATGTGGTCCCGCAGGACTGGATCCGGTCTACTCCGGCTTCAGCAATGCTGACCGCATTGATATCGCCTATATCATCCTGCATCCTTTTCCAGATGGTCTGCTGCGCTTTCGTAGAGACCTGCTGCCCGATGATGTGATGCACGACAGATGAAAACAGATCGGTATCGACCGGTCTGTATACGTGCCCGATCGTGTCGATAACTTCACCGAGCTTCGGATCTTTCCGTTTCAGATATTCTGTTTCCTTATCGCCGTATTCGAAATACCCGCTCATGGTCTCCTCCTCTGAAGTTATGATAATACGCCGGGCGCCTGCATTCTTCTCAAAATCGGTCATTCAATTTCCGATGTATCCATGATACCATAGTTTATGAAGAAAGAAGGCGCGTGAAATGAAAGGCGGACCGGAAAACCAGGTCATCGCGGGGCAGATCATCCTCATCATCTGCTGCGTTTTTTATCTTATATGGTGGAGCATCTCGTACAGGCCGGGGACTGAAGTGAACAAGGTCGCAGGCGTGCGCGGGGTCCTTCTTGCGGCGGCCGCGCTCTGCGGGCTCGCGGGTGTCGTGATGTCCGCAATGTGGGCCGGGAGCGTCCCTTCCGGCGGGTCGAAGCTGACGGGGACGACGGTCGCTTTAGCAGGGATAATAGTCTATATCGCATTGCTGCTGATAACGAAATATCTTTTCGGGCGTCAGGTCACGACGGAGCTAATACTGATAGTCGGCTGGGTCGTGCTTGAGGTCACGGTCCTGCTCGCTCTGAAAAGATCGGGAGGAATAGGCAGCGGCGGGTCCGTGTTCATGGCCGTCGTGATCGCGTGCGCGGCCGCGGTCAGCCTGATACTGTATGTCCTGTATTACAGGATGGAGCCGGAAAGGGCTTTCAGGGCGGCTATGGTGCCGCTGATAACTGAGGCTGTTTCCATGGCGGCGCTTGTCGCGGAGATCTTCGCGTACCGCTGATTTGTTATTGCTGCCGGCGCGGGCTGCTCTGTGATATAATCGTAAAGACAGATAAACGGAACTTTTCAGGGAAAGGGAATGCAGATGAGCGGGATAACAGATAATCCGGACAGAAATCCGTTCGAGCCTATAAACGAGACAGTCTATAAATATCTCCACAACGCGATAATAAATCTTGAATATAAACCGGGAACGGCGCTGATAGAATCGAAGATCGCGTCGGAACTCGGCATCAGCAGATCGCCGGTGAAGGCCGCGCTGCAGAGGCTGGAGCAGGAAAATCTTGTCGAACGCGAGCCGGGAAAAAGCCCGCGCGTCGCCGGGATAAAATACGAAGACTGCGCCGCATTGCTGGAGGCGAGACGCGGGATAGAAAGCTGGGCGGCTTTCTACGCTGCCGGAAGGATCACGAACGGGGAACTCGAGAGGCTCGGAAAGGCGCTCCTTCGCATGAGGGAATCCGGCAGGAACAAGTCCCCGGAAGAGTGCGCAAGAGCCGACGCCGATTTCCATCAGATCATCATCGACGCCTCGCATAACGGATATCTGTCCGAGGCGTACTCTCTGATCAGCGGGAATCTCCTCAGGTACCGCATATATATAATGAAGAAAATGGGCATGCGCGATCTGTTTGAGTTCGAACATCACATGTCCATATACCGCGCGATGGAAAACCACTGCGCCACCGTCGCGCGCGAGGAAATGCTCGTATCCATAGACAATATGGTTCAGGCAATGCGTTATCTGTAGATATCATTCACGGCCCGGCGTATGCGTCCGGGCTGTTATAATGCCTGAAAACGCGGCGCTTCGCGGCGGCCGATCCGCCCCGGAAAACGCGATCCGGGGCCCGCGGGCAGGCAATCCTGCGCGCTGATCCGCATCCTGTTTATTTTTTGACGCAATGGACCAGGCCCCTCTAAAATTAAGATGAAAAGAAAAGGCAGAAGAGGTGGTAAACATGGAGAACAGAGTCAGAGAAAAACTGGATGCCGGAGAAAAGGTCTACGGCACATTCATCTGGTCGTCGAGCGATACGCTTGTAGAGTGCATGGGCTACACCGGACTCGATTATGTGATCATCGATTCCGAGCACAGCCCGATAGCGACGGAGGGCGCCGTGAACATGATACGGACCGCGAAGCTGAAGGGGCTGACTCCGTTCGTCAGAGTGAGCGACGTGTCAAGGCCGGCGATCCTGAAGATGCTGGACAGCGGCGCGGAGGCGCTGATCATACCCTGCCTCAGAACGGCAGACGAAGTGAGAAAGATCGTGGAATACGGCAAATATCAGCCCGTCGGCCAGAGAGGGTTCGCGCAGTGCAGAAGAGCCGGCTGGGGCTACGAGGATTACGCAAAAGATCTCCACGGATATTTCGAAGTCAGCAATGCGGAAACGCTGCTGTTCCCGATGTGCGAGACGGCCGAATTTCTTGAGGACATCGACGAGATAATAAAAATAGACGGCGTCGACGGCATATTCGTAGGACCGTATGATCTGTCGGTCGCGCTCGGGAAACCCGGCGTCTTCGACACACAGGAATTCAGAGATTCGCTCCGGCGCATTGCTGATGTATGCAGGGAAAACGGGAAGTACTCACTGATATTCTCGAACGGCCCCGAAGCCGCGCTCGAACATTTCTCGATGGGATACCAGGGCACAGCTCTGAGCATGGATGTGCAGATGATCATCGAAGCGTACCGCGGAGATGTATCGCAGATAAAGGAAAATATTTAGCGATCCGCTGAAAGGAGGAGGACACGATGGCAAAAGTAGTTCGTTTTGAGGAATTGAAAAAGACAAAATTCAATGAAAAGGGAGAACGTCAGATAATGACCGGACAGAAGGCTATGCTTGTCAAGAACACTGTTTATCCTGGATTCCCGTCCTTCAGGCACAGGCACCCGCATGAACAGATCCTGACTATCTTTTCCGGAACAGCGGATGTAACTGTAGGCGACGAGACATTCCGCATGGGCCCGGGGGACATGATCTATGTACCGCCGAACACAGTCCACGATTTCCGCGTAGTCGGAGATGAGACAGTAATAAACTATGACATATTCGCGCCGGTCAGGGAAGATTTCCTGATGATGCTCTCAAAGGACGTTGACGACGACAATTCGATAAAGGAGGACTAGAAAATGGCAGAGGTAATTCGTTTTGACAAACAGAAGAAAACAGAATTCCCGTCAGGCGAGCGCCGCATCATGGCGGGTGAAAAATCAATGCTGGTGAAGAACACGTTCCTCCCCGGAAATCCTTCGGCGGCGCATAAGCATCCGCACGAGCAGATCCTGACCATCATGTCCGGCACCGCGGATGTGACTGTGGGCGATGAGACATTCCGCATGGGCCCCGGAGACATGATATATGTGCCGAGCAACGTCATGCACGATCTCAGGGTAGTCGGAGACGAGCCCGTAATAAATTTCGACGTGTTCGCTCCTGTACGCGAAGACTTTCTGAAACAGCAGGGAGAATAACGTAAATAAACCGGGGAAATCAGATGATATCCAAACAGATGTGATATAATCTCTTACAAGGAGGACAGGACAATGGATGAAAAGAAAGAAGCCATGAAACGGATAGCACCGTGCGGACTGCACTGCGGAAAATGTTTCGCCTTTACTGAAGGCACTATACACGAAGAATCGGGAAAACTCAGAACTGATCTCGGGAATTTCACACCGTATGCGGAGCGTTTCTCGAAAGCGCTGGATCCGGTCTTTGAAAAATATCCGGAATTCGCGGAGCTCCTTGATTACATCGCGGACGCTGAATGCGGAGGATGCCGCAAGGAGAAGTGCAAGTTCTACAAGGGCTGCAAGGTCCGCTCGTGCGCGGAGTCGAAGGGGGTCGATTTCTGCTACGAATGCGACGAATTCCCATGTGATCACACGGGCCTGGACGATAATCTGTACCAGCGTTCCGTCGCGATAAACCGCAAGATAAAGGATATCGGCGTTGTCGCTTATTATAAGGAGATAAAGGACAAACCAAGATACTGAAAAATTCATTGACTCACTACATTTCCGGAATATCGGGGAAAGCGCGGCCTGTTCCGCGCTTTCTTCGTCTTTTCCGTTTACAGCGTCCTACAGATATTTTTCGTACAGGCTTCTCCGCTGCTCGTAAAGCGACATGAATTTTTCGCGCGCTCTGTCGTCGCGCTCAAGCATGAACGCGTACGGGATGCTGTCGTCATCTTTCGCCGCTTCCCACAGCTGCTCGGGGGTCCTGTCAGCGTCTGCGATGACGATCCTGCCGTGTTCCATGATCTCAGCGCAGTCGCCGTCGAACAGCGTCCCGTCGCCGCAGCTGACAACGAGGCCGTCCATGGTATCGAGCTCCTGCAGCAGTTCATATTCGGCGTTATGGAGCGCGTGCTCGCCCATGCTCATCACGATGCGCATGACGGATCTGCCGTCGCGGTCCTTTATCGCTTCGTTCATGTCGATGAACTGAAGGCCCTTCTCATCAGCAATGCGCATTGCTTCGCCCTTCCTGTCGCTCCCGATAAATCCTGTCACATAATAATTCATCACAGTACCTCCGGATACATATTATATATGACATCGGCCGCGAAATGAAACACTGAAAATATTGACGCACGGGCGGTTTCAATATAGAATGTATAAACAGTCTGCAGAAACGGGGTAATATACACATGGAAGAACCTTCAGTAGTCGTAATGGCAGCCGGTCTCGGCAGTCGTTACGGCGGATACAAACAGATAGACAGTATAGTGGACAGCGGAGAGATCATACTTGACTTTTCGCTTTACGACGCGATGATGGCGGGATTCAAAAAGGCCGTGCTCGTCATAAGAGATGATATAGAAGACGCGCTGCGGGCGCATATGAAGGAGCACGCCGAACGGTTCATGGATGTGCAGTATGTGCATCAGGAGCTGACAGATCTTCCGCCGGGGTTCAGCGTCCCGGAAGGGCGCGTGAAGCCGTGGGGAACGGCGCACGCCGCCATGACGGCGCGGAAGGCCGCAGACGGGCCGTTCGTCGTAATAAATGCCGATGATTACTACGGACCCGAGGGGTTCGGCATAATATACGATTACCTCACCCGCGAAAAGGACGACAGCGGTATCTACGATTTCTGCATGGTATCGTATCTGCTCAGGAATACCGTGACGGAGAACGGATCTGTCGCCCGCGGCATCTGCGATATAGACGGAGAGGGTTATCTCAAAGGCATAACGGAACGCACACGCATAGAGTGCAGGCCGGACGGCATCTGCTTTACGGAAGACGACGGGAACTCGTGGACCGTGCTTGACGGCGATACTCCCGTGTCTATGAATTTCTGGGGATTCCAGCGCGGATTCATGGACGAGCTCGAGAAATTTTTCTCAGACTTTCTGAAGACGGATAATGCCGCCGATCCTCTCAAGAGCGAATACATGCTGCCGCTCCAGGTCGGAAAACTCATAGACGCCGGGCGAGCCCGGGTAAAAGTGCTCCATTCGCGCGACAGCTGGATAGGCGTGACATATAAAGCGGACAAAGAGGACGCTGGCAGGAAACTACAGGCAATGAAGGACAAAGGACTTTATCCGGAGGTCATATAGCTGCGGTGCAGCAGGCGGACTGCGATATGAACGGTATGCTCATGCTCAGGGAGACGCTGAAGAAGTCAGATCGTCAGCCTCTGGGCAAATCACAGAAAACAAGAAGGACGATATGGAAAAGCGGCATCATTTTCATCGCGCTGGTGCTGCTGACTTTCTATATTATTTTTAAAGGCAGCAATGCCGAGGAACTCGCGAGGATAATGAAGAATTCCAATAAGTGGTTCATCCTCTGCGGGTTTTTGTGTGTCGCGGCCTACCTGTGCGCTGATGCTGTGAATATCCGCCGGATGCTCCGGGGGCTCGGATATAAAACGACGTTTTCCGAAGGCCTGAAATATTCCGGCACCGGCTTTTTCTTCAGCATGATAACGCCGTCCTCTACCGGCGGCCAGCCAATGCAGATATTCTATATGTTTTATGACGATGTCCATATTTCACACGCGACGGTCACGCTGATGATGGACCTCATATCGTATGAATTGATCACAATAGGGTTTGCCGTAACGGGCATCATCACGCAGCACGGGATAGTTTTCAGGGCGCCTGCGGCGACGAAAGTGCTTATCATAACGGGTTTCGCCGTGAACGGCCTGCTCCTGCTGTTCCTGATATTCGCGGTCTTCGCGCCGATCATCTCTGAAAAGATAGTTATGGGCGTTGTCGGGAAACTGAAGAGGTTCAAATTCGCGAAGCGCTTCGATCTCGAGAACAGGGCGCGCGAGCAGCTGAGCGAATATCAGGCTACGGGAAAGATCATCGGGCAGGACATCCCGATGCTCATCAAGGTGCTCATGACGACGTTCGTCCAGATACTCGCGCTTTACGCGACGACGTATTTCGCGTTCGGCGCTCTGCATATAACGGGATATTCGTTCTTTACGGTCGTGACGCTGCAGGCCGTCGTATCTGTCGGCATGTCTTTCATCCCGCTTCCGGGGTCCGTCGGCGCGAATGAAGGCGGCTTCCTCTATGTATTCGGCGTCATCGTTCCGAGCGCGCTGCTCGAGCCGGCGCTCATACTGAGCCGCGGCATCAGTTTCTATATCATGCTCGGCGCCGCCGGTCTCATCGTGGCGTACAATTATTTCAGAGGGAATCTCATTCCCGACAAGGCGGAGCGGAAAGATTATTACAACAGGAAGCACATGTACGGCTCGACCGGCGGGAAGCTCGAAGACCCCGACAAAGAAAAAAGCGGCGGAGCGTGATATCAGGCGCGCCGGCATTGACGGAAAATCGGCCGGGGCACTTGCATTCCCGGCGATTTCATATATAATAGAAAAGCGCGATTCCGCAATCCGGCGGAACGTTTCCTGCATCGGGCGAGACCGATGCCGCTAGTCCACAGGAGGTGAAAAGAATGACGAATTACGAAGTGATGTTCATCGTTGATCCCATGCTCGATGACGAGCACAGGAACGCCGCGATCGAGGCAGTGAAAAAGATCATTTCCGATAACGGCGAACTGGGCGAAGTAGATGAATGGGGCATGAGAAAGCTCGCGTATCCGATAAACAAGAAAGAAGACGGATACTATGTCGTAGCGGAATTCCGGGCTGAGTCGGATATTCCGAAGGAACTCGACAGAAGACTCAAGATCATGGATCAGATCATGAGACATATTATCGTTAATAAAGACGAACAGTAGGGAGGTCAGTATATGAACAGTGTACAGCTGATAGGAAGACTTACCCGCGACCCGGAGATCCGTTACACTGACAGCGGCATGGCGATATGCACGTTCAGTCTTGCGATCGACAGACCGCCGCGCCAGGACGGTACAAGGGAGACAGATTTCCCGAGGATAACTGTGTTCGGAAGACAGGCCGAGAACTGCGCGAAGTACCTTTCCAAGGGACGTCAGTGCGGCGTTGAGGGCAGGATCCAGACGGGAAGTTATACAAACAGGAACGGTGACAAAGTCTATACGACAGATGTCGTCGCGAACAGAGTCGAGTTTATCGGCGGCCGCGGCGAAGGCGGTTCGTATCAGGGCGGCCAGCAGGGCGGCTATCAGGACCGCGGAAGTTCGCAGCCTCAGAACCAGCAGGGCCCGGGAGCCGCGCAGCAAACGAAGCAGACAGAAGGACAGTCGGCGCCGCCGGAGTTCACGGAGATCCCTGACGACGAGATACCGTTCTAATGAAAGGAGATCATCGATATGGACAAGAGAAGAGGCGGATACAGAAGAAAGAAAGTCTGCCAGTTCTGCGCAGATAAAGACGCCGTGATCGATTATAAAGACGTTGACACTCTCAAGAAGTACATCACGGAAAGAGGAAAGATCCTTCCGAGAAGAGTGACAGGCACATGCGCGGTACATCAGAGAAAAGTCACGACAGCCATCAAGAGAGCAAGGACAGTGGCATTGCTGCCTTACATCCGCGACTAGTCGTGTGAACGCATCATGCGCTGCCGTCAGGAGACAGTGGAGCTCCGGGCGGCGGGGACAGCGTTAATAAAGCAGCTTCCGGAGAGATCCGGCGGGCTGCTTTTTTCGTGTTCGTTCCGCGTTTTTTGCATTTCACATGCGATATAATGCCACTTGGCGCGAATCGCGGGACAGAGGCTCAGTTTTGTTGTAGAATCCAGATAACAGAACAGGAGGAGAGGACAATGAAAATCAGCGTGGAAATATCGAAGAATTACGATCCGCCGTACGCGGTCATCTACACAGCCGCGGTGACGGATGAAATCAGAAAGATCATCGATGATTTCGAGACGGGCGGCGCGCCGATAATCGCGCAGGCTGACGAGAGATACATGGTCCTGAAGCCGGAAGACGTGTACATGGTACGCGTCGAAAACGGAACGACCGTGATCTACACGAAGAAAAAAACGTTCGTCTCAAGGAAACGTTTGTACGAACTGCAGGAGCAGCTCGGCGGAGGGTTCATGAGGATCGCGAAATCATGCATTATCAACCTTTCGTATATAGTAAGCGTCGAGGCGGGGTTCGGCGGGACATTGCTGCTGAAGCTGAGCAACGGGGAAAGCGACTATGTCTCCAGGAAATACCTGCCCGGGCTGAAAAGATATTTGGGATTGTAAGGAGGGACAGTAATGAAAAAGAAAGGAATTCTGGCATCGATATGCACCGGCGTCGGGATAGCGGCGTTCATCTTCTGCGCGATCGGCGTGGTCTTTGATATCAGGTACGGAGGCAATTTCCAGCTTTCGAACTACAGTTTCACGAAAATGGCCGCGGGGACTCTCGCGGTGGGGCTCGGGTTCGGAGCGCCGACGGCAGTCTACAACAATGAGAATATGTCTGTCACGATGCAGACGCTCATCCATATGGGTATCGGGTGCGTAGTTCTGACTGCTGTCGGGCTGCTCGTCGGCTGGATCCCGACGGAGAACGGTCCGATGACCGCAGTGCTTATGATTGCGGGAGAGATCGCCGTCGCGCTGGTAATCTGGTATGCGTTCTATCGTCACTACAAAAAAATGGCGATCGAGATGAACCGCAGGATCAAAGAGATGAACAGCTGAGAGAAACAGGCAGAAGCCGAATGAGAAACGGCAGCCGCCGCAGATGCGGCGGCTTCTGTTTTTGTGAAAACGGACTGTATATCATCGCGCCTTCGGTCACCGCCGCCCGAGCAGTTTCCGTCGCAGCTCTTCCCTCTCTTCCCTTCCTATCCCCGACCGCTCTTCCAGGAATTTTTCGATGCCGCCGCGTTCGTCTATCCTGCCGAAAATATTTTCCGCGTATTCGGGAAGCACGGAATTCAGGATCCGCACCTGCCTGAGCAGTTCCGGATCATCGTTGATTTTCGCGACGCGTGAGACGATATCCTCTGTCTGCGGCCTGAGACACCGGTCGGACATCTCACAATCATCCAGAATAATATCTCTCGGGACGCCGAGAAGGCCGAGCACGTATATCGCGCATATCCCCGTCCGGTCTTTTCCGGCGGTGCAGTGGAACAGCGCAGCGCCTTCTGCGGAAAGCAGGATATCGAAAAACTTCCTGAACGCATGGCCGGAATATTCGGAATCGAGTATTTCATCATACATCCCGTTCATCGCGGCCGGCACGTCCATGTTCATCTGCTTCACGCTGTCTATGAAAAGCTGCGCCGTGTCCGGAGCGGAGCTCTCGCCTTCGTGCGATATGCCGCGCTCCGGCACTTCGAGCATCGAGATATGTGTGTAAACTGTATCCGGAATATCGATGTCGGGCAGTTCGCGCACCTCGTTTATCGTCCGGAGATCGATAATGTCACTTACTCCGATCCTGTTCAGCCGCTCTATGCCGGCCGGTGTCACCGCTGAAAGCTCGCCGGACCGGATAAGCTTTCCGGTCTTCACTTTCATGCCGCCGGCTGCCGGCAGGCCCCCGAGATCTCTTATGTTGTATACGCCTTCAATTTTAAGTTCCATACACCGATTATATTTTATCCTGCGCGCGGCCGCAATCAGTATTCCTGAAATCGCGCATTAATGTACTTTTGTATATTTTCGCGCCGGGGATTTTTATCACCCGTTATTGTGTTATAATAATATCCCCGGTCTGAGGGGGAAGGAGGGTTCTTTAATGTCTGACAGGAAAGGGCGCGGTATGGCGGAAGTACTGCCGTTTCCGGCCTGCGATATAGGAACGGACGGAAAGATCACGTCGGCAAGCAGACGCATCGGCGAGGTATTTCTTTATGATGAGATCGAGGGGCAGGATTTTTTTGCCCTTACCGGTTTTGATTTCGGCCAGCTCGCGGGTCTCGCAAAAGACGGCGAAAGCGCGGTCGTGAGAAGAAATGACAGGAGCTTCAGCATGACCCCGGTCTTCACTGACGGCGAGTCGGCGGACGGCGGGATATCCGTAAGCTTTACGGATATTACGGAGTATGTTGAACTCGAAAACAGATACGAACGGGAGAAGATGTGCATCGCTATCCTGAATATTGACAACTACGATGAACTCATCTCGAGCACGAACAGAGACGACAGGGCGGCTCTTGAGTCGGCGATAGACAAGCAGATCCGGTTCTGGGGGCAGAAGATGCAGGCGTCCGTCACGAAATCGGAGCAGAACAAATATGTCCTGATTTTCGAGCACAAGGCTTATGAAGAGCAGGCGCGGTCGAATTTTTCGATCCTGGATGACGCGAGGGAGATAGAGACGGAAGCGGATTTCCCGGTGACATTCAGCATCGGCATAGGGATCGGCGGCGACAGCCCGGGGCAGAGCGATACGTACGCGAGCGACGCGCTTGCCGTAGCGCTCGGGCGCGGCGGCGATCAGGTCGTCGTGAAGGAAGAGAACACGATCAGCTATTTCGGCGGAAAGACGCAGACTGTCGAAAAGGGCAACAAGGGAAAATCCAGGATCATAGGCGTCGCGATGAAGAGGCTCATAGAGACAGCATCCTCAGTCGTGATCATGGGGCACAAAAGCCCGGATATGGATTCGTTCGGCTCGGCGCTCGGAGTATTCCGAATGGCGATCCCGATGAACAAGAATACATACATACTCGTGGACGAATATAACGAGGCGCTTGAGGCGCTGTACAGCGCGGCGAAACAGTCCGGCGACTACAACCTGATCAGCAGCAGAAATATGAAAGGCATGAAGCGCGAAGGCATGCTCGTCATCGTTGTCGACACTCACAGGCCGAGCATGACGGAGTGCCCTGAGCTCCTGGACGAAGCCGACAAGGTCGTTGTCATTGACCACCACCGGAAGGCTGAAGAATCCATAGAGAACCCGTCGCTCCAGTATCAGGAGCCGTACGCGTCATCGACTGCGGAGCTGATCACGGAGATACTCGAATACACTATCGACAGAAAGCAGCTCACGAAACTTGAAGTCGAAGCATTGCTGGCGGGCATCA
>JAZAUJ010000006.1:0-12903 GCA_036342375.1 Anaerovoracaceae bacterium
CATCGCGACGACGATAGGATTCTCGTTCGCGCAGCCGTTCATCCTGAATTCACCGGGGCTCGTCGCCGGGAAATGGTTCCCGGAAAATGAAAGAGCCACGGCGAACAGCGTGGGGCTTCTCGCGGGGTATATCGGCATGTGCGTGGGACTTCTCGCTACGCCGCTTCTTATGGCATCAATGTCTATAAAGGGCATCCTGATGTTCTACGGACTTCTGTCTGTCATAGGCGCATTGCTGTTCCTGATATTCGCGAAGGAGCAGCCGCCGACGCCTCCGTGCGAGGAGGAGAAGAGCGAGAGAGCGTCGTTCAGGGAAGGTATCAGATACGCATGGAAGCAGAAGAATTTCAGACTGTGCGTCCTCATATTCTTCATGATGCTCGGCGTATTCAATACGTTCTTCACAGACATCGAAGCATTGATACAGACGCTCGGGTCGAAAGCGATATCATCGACGCAGGTGGGGATCATCGGCGTCATCATACTGATAGTCGGCACTGTGGGCAGTCTCGTGCTCTCCATGATGTCGGACAAAGACGAACTGCGCCGCAGAAAACGCTATGTGTTCGGCGCGAACATACTGGGATTCGTCGGACTGCTGCTCATGTCGCTGTTCAACGGTTTTGCCGGCATGACATTCGCGGCCGTGCTGTACGGATTCTTCACTGTCGGCAGCGCGCCGGTGCTGCTCACGATGGCGGCTGAATCGTGCTACCCGACAAGCGAGGGCACGTCCGAGGGACTGCTGCTGTGGGCCGGAAATGTGGCCGGCGCCGTATTCGTAGGAGGAGCGTCGCTCCTCGGCGGGCATTACACGGGCCTGTACTGGCTGCTTGCGGCCTGCACTGTCATCGCTCTCATACTGATAGCGGCGACAAAGGAGATCGTAATGGGCAAGGTGCAGAAATAACTGCGCCTCTCTATATAGAACCAATCAAGGAGGAAATAATATGGTTAAGAAACTGGATGAAGTGAATATGTCGTACGCTTTTCCCGAAGTGGCGCTGGATGACGACTATATCATCTGCACATATCAGGTAACGGTCCCGACAAAGGATATCGAAAAGCTCGCGATGGCCATAGGCGACGAGCAGACGACCGGAACGTGGATCAAGGTGTCGCATGACACGGACGACAAGAAGAAAAAGTTCGGCGCGAAGGTCGTTGCGATATATGAAGTCCCTGATAAGGGAAGCGACGGCATCCCGCTGGATATGCCGCAGATGCATATCATGCAGATAGCGTATCCTATGAGGAATATGGGAACGAGTTTCCCGATGATCCTGTCGACACTGTTCGGGAACATCTCGGCCAGCGGCCCGATAAAGCTGCTCGACGTAGCGTTCCCGAAGGCTTATGTCGCCCAGTTCAAGGGGCCGAATTTCGGAGTCGAGGGCATCAGAGACGTACTCGGCGTGCATGACAGACCGCTTCTGAACGCGATGATAAAGCCGAATACAGGCTGGACGCCTGAAGAAGGCGCGGACCTGTTCTATCAGGCTGCGAAGGGCGGCGTCGACATCATCAAGGACGACGAACTCATGCCATGCAACGAGGACTTCTGCCCGCAGAAGGAAAGAGTAACGCTCTTTATGGAAAAGGAGAGACAGGTCTATGAGGAGACGGGCGAGCATACGCTGTACGCCACGAACATCACGGACCGCGTGGAGAAGATAAAGGACAACGCTTATAGGGCGATAGAATACGGCGCGAACTGCATCATGCTCAACACATACACGGCCGGATTCGGCGCATTGCAGATGCTTTCGGAAGACCCGAACATCAACGTACCGATCCTGGCGCACGTCGACTTCGCGGGCACATACTGCTCGTCGACATTCACAGGCATGAGCGCTCCGCTCACGATAGGAAAGTTCGTGAGACTCGCCGGCGGCGACATGCAGATAAACGGACATCCGTGGGGCAAGTTCCCGTTCCCGGCGAAGACACTGTACAGATCGTTCAGGTTCTTCACGCAGCCGTGGTGGAACATCAAGCCGATGATGTACCTCGTATCGGGCGGTTCGAACCAGATGATGGTCGAGAAGGCCATCGATGCGCTCGGCATGGATATCGTGCTCGCGGCGGGCGGCGCTATCCACGGTCATCCGGCAGGGAGCGAGGCCGGCGCGAAGTCCATGCGTCAGGCTATCGACGCGGCGATGCAGGGCATCCCTGTCATGGAATACGCGAAGACGCATAAAGAGCTCGCCCAGATGGCGCAGCTCCTCGGAGCCGATGTATCGTTCGACCTCATGAAATAGGGTAATGAAATATAAAAATATTATTTTCCTGGATTTCGACGGAACGGTCACATGCGAGGAGACTCTCAGCGGAGCAATGCTGAGAGTCATCCCCGCTTCCGTGATGGCGGATTACAGTGAAAAGCTGAGAAAAAAAGAAATATCGCTGACAGAGACGCTGCACATGGCGTTCGACACGATGGATTCTGAAAAACTCGGCATCATGCTCGACTATTACAGCAAGGTGCCGCTCCGCGCGCATTTCGGTGAATTCCTCGACCTCGCGCGCGAACTCGGGATCCCCGTCGTGCTGCTTTCGGGCGGCCTGGAGCCGTTCGTAGAAGCCACGATAAAACCGTACCGCGATAAGTTCCTCGACGTGTACTATGTAAAAGTCGACACGTCCGGCGGAAAGATAAAACTCATTTCCGACCATGAAGGAGACGGATATCTTCTCATGAAGGACGAAGTGATGAAGAACTACGACTACGAGCACGCTATCGCGGTCGGAGACGGCATCACGGATATCGCGATGGCGCACGCGTCGGATCTGGTGTTCGCGAGAGACCATCTCGCGAAGGCGCTGACTGAGGCCGGGGAAGATTTCGTGCCCTGGGAAGATTTCGGCGATATTATTGCGGAACTTAAAAAAAGATTTGAATGATACGGCTCATAATATAGACATCGTTTGATCGTTTGATCGGAAAAGCTGCTGCAGGCGCGGAATGACCGCGCGTGCAGCAGCCTTTTTCGTTCTGTCCATGTCATTTGAGATCGAGCGACTTCGCGTTGTACCACTTGTAATCGTGCCGGTCGCAGTATCTGCCGATCTTTTTCGCGAGTTTCCTGTCCGCGCCGTATTCCAGAAGATATACATCTATGTCATGGGAACGGACATTCTCCAGATATGATTCGAAGTATTCCGTTTCGTCCGGGTCCTGCCTGCCGTACGTTTTATTTTCAAAATCAATGCTCGTGAACACGGTTTCCTGGTTAACGGCGTCTATAAGTCCTTCCGCTTTCCCGTCTTTCATCGCGCGCGTCACGAACGCGTCGCCGCCGTTGATGACGAGATCGACATCGTAACCTGAAAGCTTCTCTAAGATATCGCACAGCCCTTCGTATATCGCGTCCGTTTTATAATGATAGTATACGTCCGCATTGTCAAGAAAGAACCCGTCGTACCCGTACCCGGCGTACTTCTTCGCGAGCGTGCCGGCGATGAAATCCCGCCATTCCGGCTTTGATACGTCGACCCAGCGCTCGTCCGGCCAGTCTTCATATACTCCGAGCGTGTACGATTTGTATTCGTCATAATAATCGCGGTAATTTTCTACAGCGCCGATATTCAGATACGCGTAGACGACCTTGCCGCTGTCGCGGAGTTTCGCGACGTCGGCTTTCGTGAATTCTTCCGGCTCTATGACGACAGTTTTATATTCATCGAGTTCTGAGATCTGATCTCGGTTTATCCCTAGAAATACCCCGTACGGTTTCTGCTCCCGCGCCCCGTCTGTACCTGAGGAGGCGACGACGGCTGTTATCACGGCGCAGATGACCGCCAGGATGATTATCAGCGCTGTCACGCGTCCGCGCGCGGTCTTTATCATGGATCACCTCTCATTCCGGCTGCCAGGCGCTGAGTGTGATTATGCCGGCGCCTATGCGCTCCATATCTTCAAGATTCGCGCGCTGTATCTCATCTGTGTTCGATGAGCAGCAGTCCGACAGCACCGTGACGCCGTAGTCGAGCGACAATGCGTCGTAGCATGTGCATCGGATGCAGTTCGGCGTCGTGGTCCCCGCTAGTACGACGTCCGTCACGCCGAGCCGTCTGAGATACAGGTCGAGCGGCGTCGCGAAAAATGCCGAGAACCTCGGCTTCACGATGATGAAGTCTTCCTCTGCCGGAGCGAGCCCGTCCGGGAACCCCGCGGAGATCTCTTCGGGCGCGCCCGGGGACAGCGGTCTGCCGCCCGCTTCCCACGCGGCCGCGCGGGTCTTCTCAACGTCCGTTCCGTCCGCTCTGTACGAACGTATGACCCAGAAAACGGGAACGTTCCGTTCTCTGGCTTTTTCTGCCGCGGCTGCGCAGGCCGGCACAGTGGCCGCCGCGCCTTTTATGCACAGCGAAGACGCGGGGTCAGTGAACCCGCGCTGCATGTCGATGATAAGCAGTGCTTCACGCATTGATGCACCTCCGTGGGATTTCCCTACTTTTCATATATAGACTTGAGCGCCGCTTCGATCTCGCCCAGTGAGTTCACGGGATCGTCCCAGCGGCTTACGATCTCTCCGTCTTTCACGTGCAGGACGCACGGTACGGCGTCGATATCGTAGTCCTGTTTAAATCTCTTTTTTTCGAATTCGGCTCCTGCCGCAGCGACCGATTCATAGAATGTTCCGATGACAGCGCCGTATTTTTCGAGGAGCGGCGTGACCGCCTCTTCGAATTTCGCGCAGGCTTCGTTTTCCTTGTCGCCGATGTATAATACGGCGCCTTTGCTTTCAGCGACAGTTCTCGCGATGCCCATTGCCGTCATGCCGCGCATGTACTCGTTCGGGACATAATCGATGCAGCGTTCATTGCCGTATTTGTAAAAGAACATCGAATCCGCCGCGTCGTCCATTTTCCTGCCCCCCGGGTTGCCGAGAGAGGCTGTTATCACATAAGCCAGCACGATGAGTATGGCGCAGAGACCGACAGTCAGGCATATTTTTTCCGCTGCTCCGTGAAGCGCCCCGCTGACACTGAGGACGCAGAGCACAGCGCCGGCTGTCCCTGCGGCGATAAGAATGTTTTTCGTCTGTTTTTTCATGGTGGACCCCTTTCAGACAGGCTTGATAAAATGTTTCCGCGGCCGCGCGAAATGAAGATGCGCCGCTTTGCGAATATTATACTACCGTTCCTGTACAGTGACAATCGCGGCGGGAAAGACAGTATTAGAAAATATTATGGCAGGCATAAGTATTTACCGTTTTACTAATGATGTGCCTCGGGGTATATTAACATTGCAAGAAGGAAAGAGACAGAAGTTACTGAAGGTAAAAGATTTAAGAAGGAGGTAAATGTTATGGAAAGAAGAGTTGATGTAAGAAACGGATTCACAGTACAGCAGGCTGAAGCGGAGAATAAGATCACTGCGAAACAGAGACTTAACAGCGGAGCGTTTATCTCGTTCCTCGGAGCGCTTCTCGCGGCACTCGGCGCATCTGTAGTAGCTGCACCGGCTGCGGTTTCAGCTTACATCGTAATGGCGATCGTCTGCGCTTTCTCGTTCGAAGGATTTGTGGACGCGGAGATCAGAAACGCTGTGAAGCATGAAAAATAGAAATAGATAAGGATCCACTACTCCTTTGATATTTATATGACAATGAATAAGTAATTGAAAAAGCAGACTTTCAGGTCTGTTTTTTCAATGCCGCCGTTTCTAAAACATGCCCATGGCTGTCATCACGAACAGTTCGCTGACTTCCTGTTTCAGGGCGCTCATGCATTCAAGGTTTTCTGTCCTTATGGAGCGGATGAGTATATCTTCCGCGTTTTCCGCGGTGCGGTCCGCGAGGAATTCGCTGAGCTGATCGTCCCGGCCGCTCTCCTTAAGGCATTTTTCCGCCAGATCCATGAGTTCGTCCCGCGAACGCTTTTCGCGCATGAAGTAACGGAGTTCCGTTTCCGGGATATCATCGGTGATGTCCCGGGGCTTTTTCGATTTGCTGTTTTCCATAATCAATGCTCCTGTCCTGAAAATATTATACACGAACCCGGGCGGGATATATATAAAACCGGAAATGTCAGGTGCAAAATAATTTTTGCCGATGCCGGTATCCGTGCCGTCAATAATCCCGGATATGATATAATCGTACCATGAGAAGAAATATGTTTCTTGATGATGTATATAAGATCATCGATGATGCGGTGGACAGCATGGATTTCAGAAAACTGAACCGCGATATAAATCAGACTATGAAAAAGGCGGTGTTCGGCCAGGCGCCGCTCGACGATTTCAAATTGTCCGAAGAGGGCAGGGCCGCCGGAGGAGGATTCTCGGCGGAGCAGACATCTTCCGCGCTTCCGGTAAACAAAAGGCCGAAAGGGACGGTATCCGGCGTCGTGACGATGGCGCTCGGCATCTCGTGCGCTTCCGCGTTCGTGACGTTCGGCGCTGTCGCTCTTTACCTCGGCGCCGAAACTGCCGCCATCGTATTCGGCGTGCTCACAGGCGTGTCAGCTGCGATCGCCGCCGCGGGGAACGGGCTGAGGCTCCGCGTGAAGAGGTTCAGAAACTATGTGCGAAAAATGCGCGGCCATGAATTTTATGAGATAAAGGAACTGGCCGGAGAGTCGGGGAAGAGCCCGAACTATGTGCGCAGGGACCTCGGCAGGATGATAGACAGCGGCATGTTCCTCGAAGGGCATATAGACGATTCGGGGAACTGGTTCATCGGCAACGATACCACATACGAAGAATATCTGACTGCGAGGGAAAAATATAAAAGGCGGAAAGAACATCCCGAAGAGACGAGACGGGAAGACGAGTTTGATGCAGCAATGCGCGAAGGAGAGAGATATCTTGAGGATATCCGGAACGCGAAAGCGGGTATTTCAGACGCCGGCGTCGCGGCGGACATCAGCGGGATAGAGGATACGGCCGGAAAAATATTCGACCGCGTAAGGCGGAAACCGGCATTGCTGCCTGAAATAGAAAAATTTATGAGTTATTATCTTCCGACCACCGCAAAGCTCGTTAATGTGTACAGCGAGTTTGAGAACGGCGGGGCGGACAGCGGCGATGTCGACGAGGCGGAGAAAGAGATACGCGAGACGCTCGGCAGCATCAGGCAGGCGTATGACAGACTGCTTGAAGAACTTTACCGGGATGACGCTATGGATGTTTCGGCCGATATTTCGGTGCTGAGGCAGATGTTCGCGAAAGACGGACTGTCGGAGGACGGCTTCGGCGGAGCGAAGAACGAATAACAGGAGAGAGATATGGAAGAATTGAAAACAGCGGTCAGGGCGGAGGATTTCACGCCGGAGGAACAGCAGGAGATCGCGAAGGTCGCGGAGAGCGTCGACCTGACGGATACGAACGCGGTGATCGGGTTCGGCGCGGGCGCGCAGAAGAAGCTCGTCGATTTTTCTGCAGACGCGCTCAACAGGGTGCGCGCTAAGGACCTCGGGGAGACGGGCGACCTTCTCACGAAACTCACGGCCGAACTCAGGGGCTTCGGTGAATCTGACGCGAAAGGGCTGAAAGGGATCTTCAGACGCGGCGGGAACAGCGTCGCCAGGATGAAGGCGAAATACGCGAAGGCGGAGACCGACGTGGATCAGATCGCGAAGGCGCTCGAGTCGCATCAGATAGAACTGATGAAGGACACGGCGACGCTTGATAAAATGTATGATCTGAGCAGGCAGTATTTCAGGGAACTGAATATGTATATCGCCGCGGGAAAGCAGCGCCTGGACAGGGCGGTGAATGAAGAACTGCCGGCAATGCGCAAAAAGGCGGCGGATTCAGGTCTCCCTGAGGACGCGCAGGCCGCGGGCGATTTCGCGAATATGTGCGACAGGTTCGAGAAGAAGATACACGATCTTGAACTCACGAGGACTGTGTCGCTGCAGATGGCGCCGCAGATAAGGCTCGTGCAGAGCAATGACGCGGAGATGTCCGAGAAGATCCAGTCTACGCTCGTGAATACGCTCCCGCTGTGGAAAAACCAGATGACGATAGCGCTCGGCATTGCTCATTCGCAGGAAGCGGCGAAAGCGCAGCGGCAGGTGACGGACGCGACGAATAAGTTGCTGCAGCAGAACGCGGACAGTCTGAAGCAGGCGACGATCGAAACGGCGAAGGAATCCGAACGGGGGATCGTAGAGATGGAGACGCTGCGGCATACGAATGAGAGCCTTATATCGACGCTCGAAGAGGTGCTGAGGATCCAGGAAGAAGGGCATCAGAAGCGCGTCGCGGCTGAAGAGGAACTGGTGAAACTGGAGGCCGAGCTCAAAGAAGGACTGCTCAGGGCCGCTGACCAGAAGAAAGGACAGTAACGTGGGTGTTTATGCGGAATACAGAAAAAAACTGACGACGCCTGAAGAGGCGGTGAAGGTCGTAAAGAGCGGCGACTGGGTCGATTATTCGAACAACCTGACGATGCCGGTGCTGCTCGACAGGGCGCTCGCGAAGAGGAAAGACGATCTGCACGACGTTTTTATCAGAGGCAATCTACTGCCGGGGCCGATAGAGGCTGCCGAAGCCGATCCGGAACAGGAGCACTTTATATATAACACATGGCACTGTTCGGCTAACGACCGGAAACTTCTGAGCAGAGGACTTGCGTACTTTTCGCCGATGACGTTTCGGAATCTGCCGGCGTATTACAGGAAGTTCGTCGACGTTGATGTCGCGTTCATGGCGGTGCCGCCGATGGACAGCCACGGATATTTCAGTTTTTCGGTCAGTTCCGGCGTCGCGGGCGCGATACTCGAGAAGGCGAAGGTGATCGTCCTTGAGATCAATGAACATCTTCCGCGGATAACCGGCAGCGCGGAAAACTGCATCCATATCTCGGACGTGGACATGGTCGTCGAAGGGGAGCATAAGCCGTTCGCCCCGAGAAAGAAAGAGACGCCTTCCGGGGAAGACGTCGCGATCGCGAAGAATATCTTCCCGTTCATAAAAAACGGGGCTACGCTCCAGCTCGGCATCGGAAACACCCCCGACACGCTGGGCTCGCTCATCGCCGAGTCCGACATCAGGGATCTCGGCATGCATACTGAGCTCTGCGCCGACGGATATCTCGACCTTTTCAATGCGGGGAAGCTGACCGGCAGGTATAAGAAGGTGCTTCCGGGCAAATGCGTCGGCGCGCTGTTCGCAGGGTCTGAGGAACTCATGGACTGGGTCGACGACAACCCGTTCGTCATCGGCTGCCCGATCTCATTCGTGAACGACCCGGCTGTAGTATCGGAGATAGACGACATGATATCGATAAACAGCTGCATTGCCGTAGACCTGTACGGCCAGGTCAGTTCAGAGAGCGCCGGTCTGCGCCAGATCAGCGGGACGGGCGGGCAGCTCGATTTCCTCGAAGGGGCGATCGGTTCGCCGGGCGGGATCTCGTTCATCTGCATGCACTCGACATTCACGGATAAGGAAGGCCGGAGGCACTCCAACATAGTGCCGCATTTCAACGGGGACATCGTGACATGCCCTAGGAGCATGACATATTACATAGTAACCGAATACGGAGCGGAATGCCTTGTCGGGATGGCGTCCTGGCAGCGCGCCGAGAAACTGATCTCACTGGCGCATCCTGATTTCAGGGATGAACTCATAGCCGCCGCAGAAAAGCAGGGCATCTGGAGACGGTCGAACAGGAGATGACGGGAAGGCCCTGATGCCGAAATCAAAAACTGTCACCCGGCGGGGCGACAGTTTTTCTATTAAGAAGAAATCGCTTCCGGCTCCGCAGGGCATCAGACCCGGGCCGCCCTGTCGGTTTTCGCGTCCAGCCATTCCAGGATGTCCGCGTAAACACGGTCGCTGTCAGTCTCGTTCAGGATCTCATGGCGGTCGTTTTCATAGAGCTTCATAGTCACGTCTTCCATGCCGGCCGCGAGGAATTTATCGCGGACCCTCGCGACGCCTTCGCCGAGATCCCCTACAGGATCGTCGGCGCCGGAAACGATCAGGACCGGCAGATCCTTTGCCATCGCATTTATCGTTTCGCGCGAACCGGCTGCTTTCACCGATTCGAACAGCGCGCGGTGCCCGTTCAGCGTGAACAGGAATGTGCAGCGCGGGTCGCCGCGGTACGCTTCTATCACGGATTCCTTTTTTGTGAGCCAGCTGTTCGACGCGTCATGTCCCGTAAGGTCATACCGCCTGTACGGTTTCGTGTAAGTCATCTTCTGTATCGTCATGCTGCGGTGCCGCCAGCCTCTTATGAGCGCTTCCGTCTTGCATAAGGCAATGCCGAAATTCGTGCTGATGTCGGGCACGTCGCCAGTCCCCATAATTATCGCGCCGGCGAGACCGTCGCTGTAGCTTCCGAGATATTCGCGCAGAAGATATGAGCCCATACTGTGGCCGAGGATAAAATATGGCAGACCGGCATTGGCGCTTTCGTCCTGCGTGATCAGTCTCAGCTTGTGCATATCCTCTACGAGCACGATGTCTCCGCGGCCGTCGGCGAAATACCCGAAATCGTCCGGCGTCTTCGCGGTATCGCCGTGCCCGAGGTGGTCGTGCCCGACGACGAGATATCCGTGCTGCGCTAGAAATTCAGCGAAACCGTCATATCTGTCGATATATTCGTCCATACCGTGGACGATCTGGATGACCGCTTTCGGCCTGTCGTCCGGCGTGACTCTTATCGCGTGGACGTCGGTTTTTCTGTCGTTCGACCTGAACGTAAAATCGGTTTTCTCCGGCATATGTGATCCTCCTTTTCCTTTAGACGGATTATACCACCGCACGCCTTTCAGTCCAACCCCCGGAAGAGCCCGAAAATGAGATCTCCGCGCTTCCTTCGGGAAAACGCGGAGATCCGTTCCGCCCGCTCAGCCGCGGGCTGTGCAGTAATCAGGATATAAATTGGATCATTGTGTCTAGTGATGGAAGAGACGCATGCCTGTGAAGCACATGGCCATGCCGTAGTCGTCGCACGCCTGTATCACGAGATCGTCTCTGATGCTGCCGCCGGGCTCAGCGATATATTTCACGCCGCTTCTCTTCGCGCGGTCGATATTGTCGCTGAATGGGAAAAACGCGTCCGATCCCAGCGCTACATTCTCGTTTTTGTCGAGCCACGCGCGCTGCTGCTCGGGCGTGAAGCGGGCCGGCTGCTCCGTGAAGTAACGCTGCCATCTTCCTTCGCCTATCACGTCTTTCCAGTCTTCTCCGATGAAATTATCTATCGCGTTGTCCCTGTCGGGGCGGCCGATGTCGTCTTTGAACGGCAGCTCAAGCACCTGAGGCGACTGGCGCAGGAACCACTTGTCCGCCTTGCTGCCTGCGAGGCGCGTGCAGTGCACTCTCGACTGCGGCCCGGCGCCGATGCCTATCGCCTGCCCGCCCTTTACGAAGCATACGGAATTTGACTGCGTGTATTTCAGTGTAATGAGCGAGATCATGAGGTCTATCAATGCGTCGTCCGGTATGTCCTTATTCTTTGTCACGACATTTGAGAGCAGCGCGCGGTCTATCACGAACTCGTTGCGCCCCTGCTCGAATGTCACGCCGAATACCTGCTTTCTCTCGACGGGGTCAGGTCTGTAATCCGGATCGATCTTTAAGATGCAGTATCCGCCCTTCCTCTTTGTTTTGAGCAGTTCGAGCGCGTCGTCGTCATATCCCGGCGCGATCACGCCGTCCGAAACTTCTCTCTTGATTATCCTCGCCGTTTCTATATCGCATGTGTCGGAAAGCGAGATGAAATCCCCGAACGATGACATCCTGTCGGCGCCTCTCGCTCTCGCGTACGCGCATGCGAGCGGCGAGAGCTCTCCGAGGTCGTCGACCCAGTAGATCCTGGCCTCGATGTCGGAAAGAGGTTTCCCGACAGCTGCGCCCGCCGGCGATACATGCTTGAACGATGTCGCGGCCGGCATGCCTGTCGCCTTTTTCAGCTCGCTTACAAGCTGCCATCCGTTGAGGGCGTCGAGAAGGTTAATATATCCCGGCTTTCCGTTGAGTACTTCTATCGGAAGTTCGCCGTGCTCCATGAATACGCGCGACGGCTTCTGGTTCGGGTTGCATCCGTATTTCAGTTCCATTTCTTTCATGACAGTTCTCCCTATTTGTTCTTGTTCACGATGCGGGTCTCTGTTTTCCCGGTCGCTATATCTATAAATCTTACAAACAACGAAACTTTATTATCTTCATTGAGGCCGTTCCATATCTCGTCGGTGAATGCGTCTATGCCGCCTCTGATCTTAACGGGCGTCGGTTCTCCCTCGAATGAAGGCAGCGGGTCGCCGTCTCCCACATATGTGTGGATGAGCCTGCCGGCGCCGGCTTTCGGGTCGGAATAATCAAATGTGTATCTCAGGCAGGAAGAGGGGTCTCCGTTGTCGCTCTTGAGTATCGACAGCTTATATCCGCATTTTCCTCCGCCGACATCGATGATGCCCGATATCCTCGGCGTGAAGTTCGGCTCGTCCGGCTCGAACTCGCGCGACTCGAGAGCTTCGGAAAACGATTTTCCGGCATTGATGCCGTCATATATCGTATCCGTCTGGTCTCCGTTCGTCACGATCGTGTATGTTCCGGTGACTCTGACCGGCGCGTAGATGATGAGGCTCGGGTCCTTCATCTTCGCGGGGTCATGCGCCTGCGTGCGAATGCCGTCTCCGTCTGTCACGAATACTCTGTTCCTGCTGTTTTCGCTGCGGCCCATGATGAAATATCCGGTAACGGCGTATTTCCCGTCCTCGGAGATGCCGATCACGATGCCTCTGCCGGGATAGACATTCCCGGCCAGCGTTCTGCCAAGATCCTTGAATTCCATTTTTACCTCCGTTTCATGTGACGCTCAGGTTCCGGAAAACAAAAAACCGCCCGGGAAACCAAAGCTGCCCAGGCGGTCGACTCCTCTTTTCACCCCGCGCTCCATGTGGTTATTTCCACCGTTCCGCCAGTCGCGCGGG
>JAZAUJ010000007.1:0-12837 GCA_036342375.1 Anaerovoracaceae bacterium
CCGACAGCGGCGCGAACGCGTACTATGTTCTCGTCGGCGACGAACAGTAACAGTATATCCGCACATAAAAAGGACTGTGGGAACAGTCCTTTTTTTAGTATGATCTGCATCAATGCCTTATTTCAGCAGTTCGCATCTTCCGCGCTCTTCAAGCGTTTTCCCCGTCATATTGTAAACAGCGTCTATGAGGTCTGTGCGGAACGAGGCGTTTCCCGTTCCGTTCGCCTTCATCTTTTCTTCTGCGATCTCACCGGCGGCGCCCATGCACACCATAGCGGTCACCGCCGCGTCGAACGGCGAATCCGTGTTTGCCCCGCAGAATGATCCGATGAGCGACGTGACCATGCAGCCGCTTCCCGTTATCCGGGACATGGCCGGGCAGCCGTTTCTTATGACCGCGACGCGGCCGCCGTCCTGCTCCGGCTCGGCAACGAGGTCTATCGCGCCGGATATCGCTATGACGGCGCCTGTTTCAGAGGCGAGTTTTTTTGCCATCGCGGCTGACCTGTCGAGGTTCCTGTCTGTAATGACATCGAGATCGCTCACGTCGACGCCGGCCACGAAACCGTTTTCCGTGAATCCGGCATTGCCTCTTTCGCTTTCCCGGGCGGCAGATGCCGTGTCTTCTCCGCATTGCTGCGAGGCGATGAATTTTATCTCGGACGCATTGCCGCGGACAACGGCAAATTTTACGCGGTCAAAGAGTTCGGCGCACGAATCGCGGCGGAGCTTTGTGCCGCCCACCGCTACCGGATCCAGTACGACGGGGCGCCCGAGTTCATTCGCGCGCCTTCCGGCCAGGACCATCGCCCGGTGATCTTCTATGGCGCCCATGTTGCAGACGAGCGCGGCCGAACCTTCGGCCGATTCCTCGACCTCGTCCACTACGTGAGGCATCGACGGCGTCCCGCCTGCGGCGAGAATGATATTCGCGCAGTCGTTTATCGTGACGAAATTCGTTATGCACATTGTGAGCGGCGTCGTTTCTCTTACGGCCGCAAGCCTTTTTCCGAAATCTATCATTTTTTCTCCTCCTTTATTTCCTTAAACTCATCTTCGCCCTCGTGGAGCTGGCCGATGAGCCTGTCGAGCACGCCGCGCTTTTTGAGCAGCAGCAGCACCATGACGCCCATCGCGCCCCCGACGGCGGCGGACGGCGTGTAGAACGGTATGAAATAGAACGGCGACTGAGCGTCGAGCCCGTAGAAATATTTCATGAGCGGGTATGACGCCATCGCTCCGAAGAATCCCGTGCCTATCACCTCGCCGACCCACACGAGGTATATGTTTTTCTGTAGATCAGGCCTCCGAGTATCGGGCCGAATATCGCGCCTGTTACGGCCTGGATCGTGCGCCCGGTCCCCATGCGCATAACGCCGCACAGCAGGGCCGCGCAGAACCCGTACCACGGACCGAGGAACGGCGCGGCGCACACGTCGACGAAATGCTGGAACGGGGCCATGGCCGGGAACCATACGCATGTGCTCAGCACGAATGCCAGGCAGGCGAACATCGCCGTAAGCACGAGCATCTTCGTCCTGTTCTTGCGCTTCGCTTTTTTCAGTCCTTCTTTTCTTTCTTCCTTTGTGAGAGACCGGACAAGATGATTTTCAGTTTCGCCCGGCGTGAATGATTTGCTGTCAGATATTTCGCTCATTGTCAAACTCCTTCTTTCCGGGAAACGCAAAGACAGCGCTTCCCACTTTTTCGGCTTCCGCGGCGCAGCCTGCGCCTGTTTCCGCTTTTCAAAAGTGCCGGTCGAGGCTCGCTGGCCTCCTCTCACGCCGGAACACGGCTTCCCATCGCTGCCTTACAGGACCCGAGGCGCTCCCCTCCGGCCCGCCGCGTCACCCGCGGATGTACTGACAATAAACAGGAGGCCCCTGCGGCGCCTCCGTGATTCTCAAGATGACTTCCTACGTCGGCATTATCCGCATCAGGTGAAGGGTCGAAAAAATTCCTCTCAGCCCGCAGCCGCGAGCTCCCCTGTGTTTTTATTATCAACAATGCCATGATACTCTTGTAAAGCGTATTTTTCAAGTACCGATCCGGAAAAACGGAGATACGCAGCCCCGGCTTCACCGCATTTTTCCCGGAACGGACCGCTGCTGAGCAATATAGCTTCGGTACTTCGTAATTTCCTCGAGGACATTTCATTTTTGGCTTTGAACTATCAAAAATACATATTTTATAATTAGAATAAATCAAAAATATACGAATATTATTTTGTCAAGTACAAAAACCAGAATAAACTTTTTATATTTCTCTAAATCGTCTATTTACAATTAGCATATGTTTATGATAGAATAATTCGGGTATTAGAAAAAAGCAAAGGGGCAATATCGGGAAAACGGTTAGAGGAATAACATGGCGACTACCTATTTTTACTCCTACTTTTTCATACTCATCGCCGAGATGATAATATGTATGGTCATGCTCGGGAATTTTGACCGCAACATAGGACGTGATTTTGAAGTCAGGACCTTCAAGACACTCATCTATGTTTTTGTGCTGTTCATTGTGATGGAGTTTTTCTGGGCAGGTACGAATTCCGGCGTTCTCCCGCTCCCGCAGAATGTAAATACTCTGATGTCTCTTGTAAACATCGGTTCTATAGCTACGGTCACATATCTGTGGTTCAGATATGTCCAGGCGAAGGTAAACCCCGAGTTCTCGACAAAACGTCTCGCGAATGTGCTGTGGGCCATGCCCATGCTGTTCGTGTATGTACTGCTAATAGCATCCGTAAAGACACGCTGGATATTCTACTGCAAGGGCAGCACGGCCTATCAGGGGAAATATTATTCGGCTCTCGGCCTTATACTCTTTGCCTATCTCGCGTACGCGACATTGGTGGCTTTCAGGAAAGGCCGGCAGGCGAGACTTTCATCAGAGCGCGAAGAGTGCTACGCATTGATGCGCTTCATAATACTGCCTATAATAGCCCTGTTCGTCGATGAACAGATCTACTATACGCCGGTCGTGGAGCTCGGTGTCCTCATGGGAATATTCATGGTCTACGACCGCATGATGAAATCAAAGATATTCAATGACGCTCTCACGGGTCTGAACAACAGGAGGAAGGCCGAGGACTTCCTCGAAACTTCCATCCCGAACGCTACCACGGAGCAGCCGATAGTCGTCTGCATGATGGATGTCGATAATTTCAAGAAAATAAACGACACATTCGGACACAACGAAGGCGACAAGGCGCTTATCATTATCAGTGAATGCCTCAAGGAAACTGCTTCGGCCGGTTCCACATTCGCCGGGAGGTACGGCGGCGACGAATTCCTCCTCATCGGCAGAAAAGAGTATTTCGGCACGCCAAAAATATTCCGCAGGAATCTCGATGATCTGCTGGAGAATAAAAGCCGGGAAAGCGGTCTGCCGTACAAGATCTCGCTTAGCATGGGCTGCGCGTATGTGACTGATCCGAATGAGTCGCGCGTAAATGTGATAAAACGCGCGGACAGTCAGCTTTACATCGACAAGCGCAGACGGCAGGGACTCCCCGTCGAAAAGCAGATAGGCTGAAAATCAGCAATGCCGTGAAAAGGCATTGCTTTTTTGCGTGGAAAAAGTGATACAATATACGAAGTGATTTTTTTCGGGCCGGCCGGCCCTGAAGGGAGTTTGCGATGATAAGAAAATGTTCCGCCGCCGACTGCGGCGATATATACGATATGATGTGCGATATGGAGCAGAGGACGCTCGACAGAGAGATGTTCGGCAGGATATATCTGTCGCAGCTCGATGGCAGCGGCACGCTCTGCCTCGTCCATGAAGAAAGCGGCGAAGTCGACGCGTTTATAAATCTCCGCTTCGAGATGCAGATGCATCACTGCGAGCGGATCTGTGAGATCATGGAGTTCGTTGTAAAGGACGGACATCGCGGCAGCGGCCTCGGAGCGGAAATGTTCGGGGCGGCGTGCGCGGCGGCGCGCGAAAACGGATGCGCTCAGATAGAAGTCGCGTGCAATCAGCTGAGGAAGGATACGCACAGATTTTATCTCCGTGAAGGGATGAAAAATTTCCATTTCAAATTCACCATGCGCCTTCAGGGCCCTGAAACAGACGAGAACATGATCGGCAGGTGAACGAAGAAGGACGCATGAAGATACTAACGACTGAAGTAAGACAGGACATGACCGTGTGGAAAGTGTCCGCGCTCGTACTGATGACCGCGGGCCTGTTCACTGCAATATTTTCGGATGCGCCGGCGGCCGGCAGGGCGGTCTGCGCTTTCGCATACGCGGCAGCCGCGCTGTGCGTCCTCCGCCCCGTGAGCGAAAACGGAGGCAGGATCATCCAGCGCGCGCTTTTCGCGCTTTCCCCCGTCGCGTCGTACTTCATACTTGAAACAATGACAGGCGTCGCGGTACCGCGCGCGGCCGTGAACCTGTTCTCCGAAAAAGGCGCGGCGAACATATTCATCATCGTCATCGCGCTCTGGTTCTTCTATGTGATATTCAATAAGATAAAATCGGCCGCGGTGTGTCTTATGTGCGCCGCGTACGTCATTGGTCTCGTAAACTATATCCTCATTGCATTCCGCGACTCCCCGCTTCTGTTCACGGACATCGCGTCTGTCGGGACAGCCATGGACGTCGCCGGGAACTATTCGCTGAAATTTTCCGCCGGCGCGGCGTACTGTACGGCGTTCGCCTTGATATATATCGCGATATTGTCATCAATGCACGGCTACAGAAGTATCGACCGTCCGAGAAGGTTCGCCTGCTGCGGCCTGCTGATCGGGGGGATGATCCTGCTCGCCGGCGCGGTCACGGGGGATACGGCCGCCGCTCGCGCGGAGATATCCGGCATTGATATAACCGGAAGCTTCCGGGAGAACGGCACGGCGCTCTCGCTTGCGCTCAGCGTGAGGGACTCGACGGTGGAAAAACCCGCGGGATACAGTCCGGCCGCGGCGGCGAAAATCGCGGAGAGGTATAAATCCGACAAAGCGGCTGACGCCGGCGCTGTGTCGGAAAAGCATCCGAACATCATCGTTGTGATGGACGAATCATACGCGGATCTGAGCGTACTCGGGAAATTCGACTGCGCGGAGGATTATGCGCCGTTCTACCGGAGCCTGCGGGACAACACGATAAAGGGGACGCTGCATTCCTCGGTGTTCGGCGGCAACACGGCGAATACAGAGTATGAATTCCTGACAGGAAACAGTCTGGCATTCATGCCGCTCCATTCCGTGCCGTTCAATTACAGGATAAGGAGCGACTCACCGTCTTTCGCGCGGACGCTCGCGGCGCAGGGATACGGCGGCGGTATCGCGTTCCACCCGGGCAGAGAAAGTTCGTATCACAGAGACGAGGTCTACCCGTATCTGGGGTTCGACAGGACGATGTTCCTCAGCGATGTGAAAGATCCCGAAATGCTGCGGTCCTATATGTCGGACGACTGCGATTTCAGGACTGTCATATCCGAGTATGAAAAATACAGGAACAGAGGCGGCAGCGCCCCGTTTTTCCTCTATAACGTTACGATACAGAATCACAGCGACTATAAGAAAAGCAGCGGCTGTGTAGAAGGCGCTCAGTATCTCAGCGGCGGGCTCGCGGACTGCGAACTGACCGGGCAGTATCTGAAACTGGTAAAGAAGACAGACGATGCGCTCAAAGACCTGATAACGTATTATGAAAAAACGGACGAGCCGACGGTCATCGTGTTCTTCGGCGACCATCAGCCGTGCGTTGACGCAGGATTTTACAGAGACGTTTTCGGCGGAGATACGGACGACCTCAATACGCTGGAGAAGAAATACCGCGTCCCGTTCATGATCTGGGCGAATTACGATATCGATGAAAAAAGCGATGTGCAGATCTCGGCGAACTATCTCGGACCTTATCTGCTGAACAGTATCGGAGCGGGCATGACCGGTTACGACAAATATCTTCTCGATCTTTATAAAAAGGTCCCTGTTATAACGTCAGTCTGCTATATCGGTGATAACGGAAAAATATACGCCCGGGACGCGGAGTCGAAGTACAGCGGGTATCTGCATGATTATCAGATGCTCCAGTACAACAACTCGATAGATACGGAGAACAGAGTAGATGATTTCTTCACGCTGCGCGAATAAAACGCGTTCCGGTCTTGACGCGGGAACGCTCAGGCGTTATGCTATAAAACAAGTTGACGAGATGAAACCCGCAGGAAAGCGGCCATGAGCCCGCCGAAGGAGTAAAACTCTCAGGTGTCCGCGCCGGCGCAGACCGGCCATGGATGAAAACTGTGGATGGATCGTCGCTCTGGAGAAGTCCGGCCATGAGCCGGATGCCGAAGGTGCAACGTGCGCAGAGATGCGCGGCGAATCTCTCAGGCAAAAGGACAGAGACGATAACCTGTGACCGCGGGACGGCATGCTCCGCGGCGTGAAATTGTTGTTTTTATGTTCTCATTCTGATTCGGATCGCCGCGGCGGTCCGTTTTTTAGCGGCGAAATGTCATGAGATCCTGCCCGCGGCCAAAGCCTCCGAGGCGCTTCCCATAAAGATGCCGGCGGATATAAGGCGCCGTCATTTACTGCATAATAACAGCCGCGCCCTTTAATGACGCACCACGGGGATGCGGCGGAACATCGGGGCCGCGGCTTTCTGCTGTTCGGGCCGTTCCGCTGCTTAAAAAAATATATTGCATATCACTTTGGACTCATGATATAATTTTATATATTAGTTGACTATTATCAATTGATTCACACGTTTTTCCCGCGCCGGGCCTTCAGGGTACCGGCGTTCAGGTCATAAGAAAAACGTAAGGTTAAAGGAATGAAGAAATATGAGAAAACTGCCATTTGAGTATGAAGCCGTCAGAAAGAACGGAGAAAAGTGCGTCATGACAATAAGACGCGCGACGCCTGCCGACCTTGACGAGGTCATGTGCCTGCAGAATTATGTATTCGCGGGAGTGCCGTCGGGCGATTTCGCTCTGACGACAGAAGATGAAATAAGGGAGTCGCTTCGCGAGGATTTCTGCGCAGTCGCTGTGGATAACGGAACGATCGTCGCATTCACGCTTCTTGTGCTCGGCCGCGACTCATACAGAAATTACGGGACGATGCTCGGATATACGAAAGAGCAGCTCGCGAAATCCGTATCGTTCGACACTTCGTTCGTGTCTCCGGATCACCGCGGCTACGGACTGCAGAAGCTGTTTTACGTATTGCGTGAAGAATACGCCGCGGACTGCGGGGCGGAAAAAGGATTCGCGACTGTTGCCCCCACGAACACTGTCAGCCTCCGCAATTCAGAGCAGCGCGGTTTCCGCGAACTCACCAGGAAGAAGATATACGGAGGGCTCGACAGGATCATTCTTGTGAAGGATCTAGAAAAACAGGAGTAACTGTTTCGTATACTGTCGGGATGCAGGCGCCGGGCCTGCATTTTTTATGGATGTAAAATGTTATTTACTTTTCCGCGCGGTCTTGCTATATTCAGGCATATATGCAATAATGAAAAAAATCAAACGGCTTTCGGGTCACAGAGGTTGTGGGAAAATGACTAATATTGAAAGAAGCGCATCTGCCGGCGGAAAGGGAAAGCGGCAGAAACGACGCGGGAGGCGGAAGCTTGCCGCGATTATTATAGTGCTCGCAGTGATAGCGGCGGGCGCCGGGATATATGCATATATGTATTCGGCTTCGGCGGTATCAGCCGCGGGAAATAGGATACTTAAAGGCGTGGATATTTCGGGCATTGATGTAGGCGGGCTGACAAAAGATGAGGCGAGCGAAAAACTGCACGGGTGCGTAACTGATTCTCAAAATGCCGTTATAACGCTTAAAGCGGGGGAGCGTACGAGAGATGTGAAATACTCGTCTTTCAGCCTCCGTTATGACGAGGATCAGGCTGTCGACGACGCGTACAGCGCCGGGCGGTCCGGAGGCCCGTTCAGGAGGTTTGCCGCCGTAAAGCGCGCAGAAAAGGGAAAGTGCGATATCCCGCTCGATATTTCTGTCAGTGATTCAAAGATAAAAAGTGTTATCTCCGTAAACGAGTCCAGGCTCGTGAGCACGCCGGTGAATGCGTATATCGTCGAAAAGAACGGCAAAGGCGAAGTCGTAAAGGGGAAGAAAGGCCATAAGATAATTTACGGCGATTCTGTAGAAAAGGTGAAAAACGCTGTTACGACGGACTGGACGGGGAAGGATAAGACTGTAAAGCTCGAAACGAAAAAGTCTGATCCTGATATCAAAGCATCCGACCTTAAAGATCTTACCGACATCATGGGGACATATCAGACGAGCTATAAGGGCAGCCCGTACGGAAGGTGCAAAAACATCGAAAACGGCGCTTCGATACTGAACGGGGTCATGGTGCAGCCGGGCGAAGAATTTTCGATGTACGAGACGGTCACGCCGTTTTCGCCGGACAACGGATATTATCTCGCGGGCACTATCGTGGGCGAAAAGCACATCGATGATTACGGCGGCGGGATATGCCAGGTCTCTACAACGCTGTACAATGCGGTCATACGTTCCGAGCTCGATGTGACGGAAAGGCACAATCACTCACTGATGATAGGATATGTGCCGGCGTCCGCTGACGCGTCTATCGCGAGCAAGGATTTTGACTTCAAATTCAAGAACAATAAGGATGACCCCGTTTACATTTCGGCCCATGCGGGAGGAGGCAGCATAAAGATCACGATATTCGGACACGACAAGCGCCCCGCGAACAGGACCGTGCAGTTCGAATCAGTCGTGGTGAACTATATCCCGTACGGCACGAAGGTGATAAAAAAGGACAAGACGCTTGAAGAGGGCAAGAAGAAAGTGGATACGCCCGGACAGACAGGCTGCAATGCCCAGCTCTGGAAGATCGTTATCGTAAACGGCCATGTGAAATCACGTACTAAGTTCAATACAAGCCACTATAACAAAGTGGATCAGAAAGTCATCATCGGAACGAAAAAGAAAGCGGATAAGAATAAAGACAAAAACAAGGATAAAGACAAAGATGACAGCGGCAGTAACGGCAGTGACGATTCCGCCAGCAAAAAATAGATCCGGCGCGCCGCATTGATGCAATATAAAGGGAGACGCCTGCGGGGCGTCTCCCTTTTTCTTAACTATGTCTTCCGGTTCACGCTGCTATCTCAGTCTGAATGCCCGCGGGTCCGAGATCGGGGCGTAAATTGCTTTTCCTCCGGTTTTCCGCACGGCTCTTACCCTGTAGTAATATTTGACATTTCTGTTCACTCTTATGTGGGCCGATCTCGTCGTGCTGTTTACAGTGATTTTCTTATACAGATTCCCGGTGGTTGCTCTGGCCTTGTAGACGGAGACTTCATACTGCGTCGCCTGCGCGACCTGCGCCCATGACACATTCACGATTTTGCTCGAATATTTTCTGACAGATGTGACGCTGCCTTTTTTCATGGTGTACATCCACGGTGAATATACCGGGGCCGATTTGCCGTTATTATCTCTGGCAATCACCCTGAACTGATATCGGGTTCCCTGAGCAAGTTTCTTCGCCGTGCACGAAGTGGTCCCTTGCGGCACTCCCGAATCAACGCTCCTGAACTGCCCGCCGTACGTCCGGTACTGCACGGAATATGATGTGGCCTCCGAATTGCCCGTCCATGACACATTGATCGCGTTATATGCCGTCAGACTGAGTTTTACATTAGTCACAGGTTTCACATAGGCGTATCTCACAGCTCTGTAAGCGTTTACGAGGCCGCTCCCGAAGTACACGTCCCATCCCTTCTTTCCGAGATCTGTCGCTGACGATTGTACGATGTCCATCACCTGATAGTTTTTAAGGCTGGGGTTCGCCGACCGTACGAGCGCGCAGACAGCCGTCACGCACGGCGTGGCCATGGATGTGCCTTCCCCGGCCGCGTACTTATCCATATTCGTGAGATTCTCATCCTTGGGGTTATACTGGACAGTTGACAGGACATCGCTCCCGGGGGCCGCGATATCGATGTACTTATTGTAATTCGAAAAATCGGAATGTTTGTTATTGATGGTTGTGGATCCCACGGCCAGGACACAGCCCAGGTCCGCCGGCGTATTCCGAGTCGAATCGCCGTCATTGCCGTTCGCGGCGCAGTAAACGATATCGTGTTTCGAATATCCCTGTTTTATGGCATTATTCAACGCGACGTCTGTTACATACCCGCCCAGACTCAAATTAACGACTTGCGCTCCCTCTTTTGCGGCGTAGTTCAGAGCATTGACGATATCCGGGTCTTCCATGTTTTCTCCGTCACTGCTCGTCCCGCATACGAACAGATCGACAATGTTGTTATCAGTCCCCGCGGCTATCCCCGCGCCGCCTAAATGGTTGTTGTATGTCATATTGATTATGCCGCTGACGTGTGTCCCGTGCGATGATGTTTTGTTGGCCTCTCCCTTGAACGTATAGGATCTCCCGTTGAGGAATGTTTTTGACAGTTTTGTGTCTATTGCAAGATCTTCATGATTTGTCTGGCATCCCGTATCAATCACGCACACTTTCACCTTGCTCGTAAAGCCTTTGCTTTTCATATACGCCCATGCGTTTTCGGCATACACATTGCCGAGCTGCCAGCATTCTCCCGATTTCTGAGAGCAGTACGGATCTATAGCAGTGTCTTTCACTTTATATGTATAGCTCGGCTGCACGTAGACCGCGCCGTCGGCGCTCTGCATGTCCTTCAGCGCCTCTTTGACGTTGTCAGTGCTGACCGTGGCAAGCTTGCTCCCGTCGAGCTGCGTCGCGACCTGCTCGGCGGAGTAGCCCTCTTCCTTTGTCTCCTGTTTCACCTCTGATTTTGACATAGAGTCGTCGAACAGAACGAGCACCTTGTCATCCGAATATTCCTTGCCTTTTGTCAGTTCACTGACGGAAGGCTGTTCAGGTATATCGGAAGCGGTATCTCTTCCGGTCTCGGCATTTACTGTCGGGAACACGGCCGGCGTCAACGAAATCAGCATGACAGCCGATGTCACCACAGCAAGAATCGCTTTTTTTACATGATTCACTTGAATTTCCCCCTTATTCTTCTGCAATTTTATTACAGAGCCCGGCAAAGGTCAATATCGAAGAGAGCGCATTCACCGAATCTCCCGCCGTTCATCGTCCGGCAGGCTGATGATGAGGAAAATCAATGCGCTGAGCATTGCTGTTATATACGCCGGATGCGGAAGTCCCGCGGCTGTGAACAAGGCCGAAACGGCGCTGCTTATCGCCGGGGTCACGAACTGCGCGAGGTAAAGCGCTGCCGATATGAGCGGGATCGCCGTCGCCGCCGCGGCGCGGCCGGCCTTCTGCGATGCGGCGGATATGATGTACGGTATGCCAAGGCCGTTCGCGAAACCGACGAGGAACGACCCTGCGAGCGTGCCGGCCCAGCCTCCCGCGAACGCCATCAGCGCGTAGCCCGTAAAGAACATGAGCGGCGCGCACAGGCGCGACGCGCCTCCGATGCGGGCCTTTATTCGCACAAAAGACAGGCCGCCGCAGAACGCGACGAGGTCCATCGCCGCCATAATGACGGATATGAGCGCCTGCGGAATGATGCCGTCAGCTGTCGTTTCGATAGCGAAGTTCGAAGGATAGATGAAGAACGTCAGCATCAGGAAAAACATCGCCGCGATGTACCGGGCATACGCCTTTGCCGGAGACTGTGATGCGGGACCGCTTCCGGACTGCCCCGGATCCCGGTCTTCCCGCTCCGCCTCGCCGATCATATCGCTCGGCAGGAACGCGGCGCAAAGCACGCAGCTTATGAGCCCCATCAGATAAACAAGGAAACTGAGTCTCCAGCTGACCGACGCGAGCGCCCCGGCGATCAGAGTCGCGGTGACGCCTCCGAGCTGGTTCATAGCGGACGACCAGCCCATCATCTCTTCCTGCCTTCCGCGAGGGAAATAATATGAGATAAGGCCCGTCGAGAGCGGCATGATGATCCCGACGCCAATGCCGACGACCGCTCTTGCCGCCAGGACGGCGTATATGCTGCTGAAAAGTCCTGCCGCACACCCGCCGATGATATACAGCGCGAGCCCCGCCATCACGAGCGGTTTCGACTTTATGTGCCTGCACATCAATGGGAACAGCAGGTTCGTAATGAAGATGAACAGAGCGGGGACGCTTATTATCATCTGCACGAGCAGCCTGTTCTCGCCCGCGAAATATTTTTCTATGACGCCGAGCGCCGGCGCGACAGCGGCGCCCGCCATGACTGTCAGAAGCGAAAGCGACAATATCGATACAGTGAGCGATCTCGTCGTTTCGGCGGTTTTTTCCGTATCCGGTCCCTCTTTATAAGAATTTTGCATTGATGTAAAATTTCTTCCTTTCTTAATTTGATATTGGCTTAAAAAAAGCGCAAGCCCGTTCGGACTTACGCTTTTGCTGCTCAACACTATCAATATATCAGAATTTCCGGCAAAAAATCAAATGTTTTTTGATATGCGGTTTTGTGGCATAATGGGTCGTGAAAGGAGGGGATGTCAGATGATCGAATCGGAGATCAAGGCTTCGCTCGACGGGATAGATATCGGCGAGCTCACCGAACGGATGGAACGGCTCGGCTTCAGGTCTGAAGGCGAAAAGCGGCAGACGGACGTATATTACAACGGACGCGAGCGCGATTTCAGAAAGACTGACGAGGCGCTGAGGCTGAGGCGCACCGAGTACGAAGACGGCCGCGGAATATCCGCGATAACGTACAAGGGCCCGAAGATGGACGACGGCACGATGACCCGCGAAGAGATACAGACTGATGTGTCCGACGGGGCTGAGGCCGACAGACTCATGCTCGCGCTCGGATTCGAGCCGGTGATGACGGTCGAGAAGACGCGCCGCCGCTACACGAACC
>JAZAUJ010000008.1:0-12789 GCA_036342375.1 Anaerovoracaceae bacterium
CCGGTGTTCGTCATAGTGACCGGTTTGTCATACATTTACTTCAAGCATATACGGCGTAATTACTACGAGTCTCACGGCATCCGCGATTTCGAATCGCTGAAAGATATCAGAAAGATATCCATGGGGCTCGCGGTCGTGTTCGGCCTTATAGTGACGTATTTCGCGACGACGAAGCTCTGGTTCCAGATGCTGCAGTTCATAAACAGCACGAGCTTCGGCAAGAACGATCCGCTGTTCCATTACGACGTGTCGTTTTATGTATTCAGGCTCGACTTCATTTCGAACCTCGTGTCATTGATGCTCATTGTCACGATAGTGTTTATAGTGATGACGCTTATTTACTACGCGTATCTTATGTCGCATCACGGGCCGCAGATATTTCAGTATTCCGGCGGCACGGGCGCTGACTTCAGCGATTTCGACAGGGAACGCAGCAGCGATCCGTTTACGCAGTCCGAAGGAATGGAAGACAACCCGTTCAGAGAGAACGCGGAGAGAAATAAAAAGAACGGGTTCGAACGGTTCTTCGAAGGCATGGGAGAGAGATTCGGCAGCAATGCCGGCGGAGGAGGCGGCCGCGGCGATGCCGAAAATTCATTCAGGGAACTTTTCGAGATCGCGAAAAAACAGCTCCTTATCGTGGGCGTCATATTCTTTCTGCTGCTCGGTATCCACTTCGTGCTGAAATCGTTCACGCTTCTTGAAGCGCATTCCGGAGTGGTATACGGAGCCGGATGGACGGACGTGCACGTATATCTCCTGCTGTACAGGATCCTTGCGATACTGTCAGTGGCCGGAGCAGCCGCGGTCGTTTACGCATTGATGAAAAACAAGCCGCGAAAGGTACTTACTGTGCCGGTGATAATGATAATCGTGTCCATCGTGGGCGTCGGCACGGCGGCGATCCTGCAGAATTTCGTCGTATCGCCTGACGAAATATCGAAGGAAAGCAAATATCTGCAGAGGAATATTGAATTCACGCAGACGGCGTACGGGCTGACAGATGTCGACGTCCAGTCGTTCTCGGCGACCGGCACTCTCACGTCGTCAGACATTCTTGCGAACGATAAGACGATACAGAATATCAGGATAAATGATTATAAGCCGGCGGAGAAATTTTATAACCAGACGCAGAGTATCCGTCAGTACTATGATTTCGATGATGTCGATGTCGACAGATACAGTCTGAACGGCGAGCTGACGCAGGTGTTCCTCGCGCCGCGCGAGATAAACGAATCGAAGATATCGGATACGTGGCTCAATAAACATCTGAAATACACGCACGGCTACGGCCTGACGATATCGCGCGTCGATGAGATCACGACGTCCGGCCAGCCTACGATGCTCGTGCAGGATATACCTCCGGAATCGGATAATAAAGAACTCAAGGTAACGCAGCCGGAGATATATTTCGGTCAGCAGACGAATGATTATCTCGTCGTCGGGACAGATGAAGACGAGTTTGATTATCCGGACGGCGACGCGAATAAATATTCGAGATACGACGGTACGGCCGGCATCAGCCTGTCGCCCGCGAAGCGGCTGCTGTTCGCTATAAGAGAACACAGTCTGAAACTGCTCGTGTCATCGAATATCGACAGCCAGTCGAAGATCGTGATATACAGGAATATCAAGGAGAGAGTGCAGAAGATCATGCCGTATCTTTCCTACGATGAGGATCCGTATATCGTTACGGTGAACGGCAAGATGTATTGGATCATGGATGCGTACACCACGTCTGACAAGTATCCGTATTCGGAGCCGTATTCGAATGAATCGAGCACGAACTATATCCGCAACTCCATTAAGGTCGTCATAGACGCGTACAACGGCGATGTGGATTATTACGTGATAGACGACAAGGATCCTATCGCATTGACGTATCAGAAGATATATCCGAAGCTGTTCAAGGATTTCAGCGAGATGCCTGAAGAACTCAAGTCGCATATCAGATACCCGAACACGCTGTTCAACATACAGGCGACTGTTTACGAGAAGTATCACATGAACGACGTAAAGGTATTCTATCAGAAAGAGGATATGTGGGATATAGCGTCCGAGATTTACGGCACTGAGGAACAGCAGATGGAGCCGAATTATTACACGCTCAGTCTGCCGGGCAAGGATGAGGATTCCGTCGAATTCGTGAATTCCATACCGTATACGCCGAAGGACAAGAAAAACCTGACAGGGCTGTTCGTGGCCAGGAATGACGGTGAAAATTACGGTCAGCTCGTTCTGTACAAGCTGCCGAAGGACAGAGTCGTCTACGGTCCGATGCAGATAGAGGCGCAGATAGACCAGAGCACTGAAATATCGAAAGAGTTCTCATTGTGGAACTCGTCGGGATCCACATACAGCCGCGGCAATCTGTTCGTCGTGCCGATAAACGATTCGCTGCTTTACGTAGAGCCGATATACCTCGAAGCCACGAATTCGTCTATACCTGAAGTCAAGCGGGTGATCGTGGCGTACAAGGATAATATCGCGTATGAGGCCACGCTCGGCGAAGCGCTCGACGCTCTGTTCGGAGAAGGCGCCGGCGACGCGAGCAGCGATACCGTCGGAAGCGCGTCTTCGGACAAAACGTCGGGAAGCACAAAGGCGCCTACGCAGGCGGAACTCATAGATCAGGCTCAGAATTATTACAATCAGGCGCAGGATGCCCTGAAGGACGGCGACTGGGCCAAGTACGGCCAGTATATGGATAAGCTGGGCGAGACGCTTAATAAACTTAAATAACAGGAACGAAGGTGAAAATGAATATGGATGTTAATTCTGATATCAACCTCAGAAAGAAATTGTTCGGGATAGATGTCAAAAAGATGCTGTTCTGCATCCCGCCGGAAGAACACGGGAAGGCGGAACTTGAAGAAATACTCGGAAGACATCCCGAGGTGAAATTCGTTTCGCTTGTCGGCGTCGATATAGGCGGCCACGACACGGATGAAAAGATACCGGTGCGGGTCTTCCTTGATGATTATGACAAAATCATGAAGCACGGCGTGCAGACGGACGGCTCGTCCGCCATACTGCCGAAAATCGCGGAGCTGAATGATGCCAGGATAGATATCATACCGGATCCGCGGTACAATTGGTACGTGGACCACAATCTCAAGAACAGGGATTATGACACAGATCTTCCCGTCGGCACGCTGAGGATACCGTCCAAGCTCGTGCACAATCTCGTGCAGGGCGTCGGCGTGAGGACGATGCTGGACAGGGCTGTCGCGTCATTCAAGAAAAATCTGATGCAGCTGCTCAGAGAGCATCCGTATGTCTTTGACAACCTGTCGTTCGATTCCGTGGACGAGATAGCGTCCATAGATATCACCAGCGCTACGGAACTCGAATTCTGGGTGAAGACGCCGGACGAGGAAGTTTCGGCCAAACAGCTGTCGACGGCGCAGACACTGAAGGAACAGTACTGGAAGCGCACGGTCGGAGGCGTACGTACCGCGCTTGAGGATGCTCTGACAATGCTTGACTGCTACGGCTTCAACGTCGAGATGGGGCATAAGGAAGTCGGCGGCGTCAAGGCGCATCTCGAGAAGACCGGTCATTACGACCATGTAATGGAGCAGCTCGAGATAGACTGGCGCTATACGAACGCCGTACAGGCCGCGGACAATGAGAATATGGTCAAGTACGTCGTCCGCGATGTGTTCAGGATGTTCGGACTCGACGTCACATACAGGGCAAAACCTATAGACGGAGTCGCGGGCAGCGGCGAACACACGCATCTCGGCGTAGCGGTAACGCTGAAGGACGGCTCGCACGCCTCGCTGTTCTCGCCTAAGGATATGACGGAAGACTTCCTGAGCCCGATCGGCTACGGCGCTATTATGGGACTGCTCAACAACTACGATATAATCAATCCGTTCATCTCGGCGACGAACGACGCGTTCAACAGGCTGAAACCGGGGTATGAGGCGCCGGTATCCGCCGTTACGTCACTCGGCATATCGAAGACGAGCCCTTCGAGGAACAGGACCGTCCTCGCCGGAGTCATAAGAGACGTGAACAATCCGCTCGCGACGAGGTTCGAACTGAGATCGCCGAACCCGCACAGCGACACATACATAGTCCTCGCGGCCGCATATATGGCAATGCTCGACGGCATTGATGCCGTTCTCTCTGCAGAGAAAACTTCGCCGGAACTCGAAAAATCGATGTCGAAGGAACCGGGCGAACCTGACTTCTATCTCGAAAGAGACAGGGCGTTCAGGAGCGAGAAAAACATATTCACGGACTTCACGGAAGAAGAACGCGAGAAGAGGTTCGGACAGGCGCCGCACACCGTTTACGAGAACCTGTGCGCGTTCGAAAAGTATCCGGAAAAAGTCAGGGTGCTGAAAAGGGACAACGTGATAGACGACATATCGCTCGAGTCATTCCGCATCGCCACGCTGGCGAAGTGGAAAACGGACCTGCTCGACCGCATCATGCCGAATGTGCGGAACAATATAAAAAAGACGCGCAAGCTGCACGACGATTCGAACTGCACGGACTACGACATCAAGAACTGGGAGCGCATACTCAGCATCAGGCGCGAGCTCGGCAAGGACAGCATCGGGCACGAGTGCATGCTGACCAGGATCAGCAGGGCGCTGCATGAAGAGGATTACGCCAAAGCGTCCGACCTGCAGATCGAGATGCAGGCGATGGTCGAAGAACTGAATAAGTTGTACGCTGTTTACAGTAGAAATATATTTTGATTAGGAGAAAGCAATGCTTGATATCAGGAAAATAAGAGAAGATAAAGAAGGTTTGAAAGAACGGATCTTCGCCCGCGGCGGAGAATTCCCGATAGACGAGGCGTATGACCTGGACGCGAAGCGCAGGGAAAAGCTCGCGGAAGTGGAAAAGATGAAGCACGAACAGAGTGTGAGATCTGCGGACATCCCGAAGATGAAAAAGGCCGGCGAAGATACGACGGCGCTCATGGCGGAGATGAAGCAGCTCTCGTCGCGCATAAAGGAACTCGATTCCGAGGTCGCCGATATCGAGGCGGCGCTGAGAGAAGCAATGCTCGACATCCCGAATATTCCTGATGAAAGCGTGCCGTTTGGAAAAGATGACAGCGAGAACGTCGAGATCAGAAAATGCGGCGAGCCGACGAAGTTCGATTTCGAGCCGAAAGCTCACTGGGATATAGGGACAGACCTCGATATCCTGGATTTCGACAGAGGCGCGAAACTCGCGGGCGCGAGATTCACGGTATACAAGAACCTCGGCGCCCGGCTCGAAAGATCGTGCATAAATTTCATGCTGAATCTGCATGTAGAGGAACAGGGGTTCCAGGAGATACTTCCCCCGTTCATCGCGAACAGGGATATCATGACGGGCACGGGCCAGCTCCCGAAATTCGAAGATGACATGTACGGCATGCCGGCCGACGATTTCTTCCTGATCCCGACAGCTGAAGTCCCTCTCACGAATCTGCGGGACGGCGAAATAATTTCGAATGACGAGCTTCCGCTCTACTACACGGCGTATACGCCGTGCTTCAGAAGGGAAGCGGGAAGCGCCGGAAAGGACACGCGCGGCATCATCAGGCAGCATCAGTTCCAGAAAGTAGAAATGGTGAAACTGTGCAGGCCCGAAGATTCGTTCGACGAGCTCGAATCGCTCACGGACTGCGCGGAGGAAGTGCTCAGGAGGCTTGGACTTCCATACAGAGTCATTGTCCTCTGCACAGGCGACCTCGGGTTCTCGGCCACGAAGACATACGATATAGAAGTATGGATGCCGAGCTACGGAAGGTACGTGGAGATATCATCCTGCTCGAACTGCCTCGATTTCCAGGCGAGGCGCGGCAGCCTCAGATTCAGGAGAGACGCTGATTCGAAGCCGGAATTTGTCCATACGCTGAACGGGTCCGGGCTCGCTGTCGGAAGGACAGTAGCCGCGATACTGGAGAATTATCAGAACGAAGACGGAAGCGTGACTGTGCCGGAGGCGCTGAGGCCGTACATGAACGCCGACGTAATAAAATAATATAATATAATATAAGGAACAGTAATAATATGCGCAGATGGCTTTATCTGGCGGCAGGTATGGCATCAATGCTGTTTATGGGGCTCGTTGAGGGCTGGACGATCTTCGTGATACCGTTTCGCGAAGCGTTCCCGGACTGGAGTCTGACGCAGCTTTCTGTCGTACTGACGCTTGTGGAACTCGATTTCGCGGTGGGGGCGATCCTCGCCGCGCGCATGCTTATAAAAATAAAAAAGCCGCGGGCCAGTTTGCTGCTCGCGGCTTTTATGGAATGCTTCGCATGGCTCTGTCTGTCGCGCCTTGACACGGGCGCGCCCGGGCAAAGCCTTATTGTGCTGTACGTTCTCTACGGCCTGATACTCGGGGTCGCGAACGGGATATACTATAACACGGTCGTAGTAATAATCAGCGCGAATTTCCAGGACAGGCAGGGCACTGTATCCGGCATGCTCGTGATGATGTTCGGTCTGGGCCAGCTCGTGATAGGCGCGGGGACGTCCGCGCTTGTCGGGAAGCTCGGACTGTTCGATACGTTCGCGATAGTCGGCATCGTCTTCGGTATAGTGCTGTTCGCCGGGGCGGCGGTCATGGGCGGAGCTGATACCAGGGCGCCGGCCGAAAAGGTGAACCCCAACTTCAGCGGAGAACAGGTCTCGACGCGCGAGATGGTAAAGCGGGCTGATTTCTGGCTGTTCTGCCTCATACTCGTGATGTTCAACACGAGCGGCTTTTTCGGGCTGAGCAGCGCTTCTCCGATGGCTGATGCATACGGGATGCCCGCCGTTCTCGGACTCATCATCTCGGCAGGGAATATGATAAGCCGGCCGCTGATGGGCATACTGTATGACCGGCTCGGGAGAAGGAGCGCGCTCGGCATTGCCGTATCACTTCTCATCATAGCGGACGCGCTGTTCTTCGCGGGCGATAAAACGGGGATATCCGCATTGATACTCGCGGGCCTCCTGGCGCTCGGCATGTGCCTCGGATCGGCGCCGTCGCTCAGCCCGGTATACGCCAATGCCGAGTACGGGCAGGAGCATTTCGCTTCGAATCTGAGTGTGATCACGTGCGCGATGGTGCCTGCCGCTATTGCGGGGCCGCCATTCGCATCAATGCTGACAGACAGGGCGAACGGCGACTTTGTGCCTGCGTTCACGATGATCGGGGTGCTCGCCGCGCTCGCACTCGCACTTTATCTCATTCTGGAATATGTTAAAAAGAAAGAGGCTCTCAAATGATAGGCGCTGTAATTATCGCTTCCGGCAGTGTTTCGAAGACGGAAAGGATACAATCGATGTCCGATGTATGCGGCATTACGTCCGCGGAACGCGTGATCAGGTCGATACGCGGGGCGGATATACGCGACATCGCGATCGTGACAGGGAAGCAGCGCGATCTGGCCGCGCCGCTCATAGAAAAATACGATCTGACTGAGATCTATGACAGTTCATACTCCAAGGGATTCATGTCCCAGCTGGCGAAAGGTATGGAAGCGATGACGGAGCTCGGGGCTGAAGGTTTCCTGCTCACGCCGGGCGGTTACGGCGGCATAAGGCGGGAGACAGTCAGCATGATACTCGGGAAAAAGCGCGAAGCCGAACGGCTCGCCGGCGGAGGCGGTCTTGAGATCATCGTCCCGATGTTTTACGGAAGAGCCGGCTTCCCGATCTATATACCTACGCGGTATAAAGGGAAGATAAAATCACTCAAGACCGGGAATGACATTCGCGACCTTACGATAGACAATATAGATCATGTGCATTACGTGGAAACACATGATAAGGGAACGATACTCAACGCGTACACAGATCGCGGCCTGAATGAACTGCGCAGATTTGTGGAGAACGGATCTGTATCGCCGGATATGCGGAAGGCCGCCGCCGGACGCAGGTTCATTCTCGTGCGTCGCGCCGAGGTCGAAAAACCCGAAGCGAAGGTGTTTTTCGGGCAGGCTGATTTCAGGCTGTCGCCGGAAGGAGCCGAACACGCCCGGAAGACAGGGCAGCGCATGCAGAAAATGAATATCCGGACGGATCATCTTTATTCGAGCGATCTGTCGAGAGCGGGCGAGACGGCGGAGATCATCCGTGAGATAAGTCCGGTGCTGCGCCTCGTCATTTACAACAGGGCGTTCCGGGAGATAAGCCGCGGACAGTGGGACAGCAAGTTCGTGAGCGTCGTAAAAGGGGCGTTCCCGGAGGAATTCGCGGCCCGCGAACGGAACCTGTTCAAGTACAGGGTGGATACGAAGAGCGAGAACTATTTCGATGTCCAGTACCGCGTCATGAGCGCACTGAGCCGGCTGCTCCGCGACGACAGCCATGAAGATATCGTTATCGTGTCGCATAATGTCGTAATGCGCGTCATAGAGGGAACGCTTATACACGACGACGTGCAGGCGCCGTGGACGGAGCCCGCGCCGTGCGAGATAAGGGAATTCACGGTGCAGTGATGCGGAAGGGCGGCGGTCATTCTTGAGAGTAAAAAATATGCCGGCAGTCCCGCAGACGGGCCCGCTCGTGTATTTCAGAGCGCATAAAAAAGCTCTGTTTATCGCGCTCGCAGTTTCACTCGCGGTGACCTTCGCGTTCACATACCGGGGCATTTCAGGCCTTGCCACATATTTCGGCGCGGATCCGTTAGGCACGACCGTGGCCGACAGGGCAGCGGGGCAGCAGATCGTGACCGCAAAAACCGCGGCTTCTGATCTCGACAGGACGCTGAACATTTTCTGGGCGTTTTTCTTTCTGTGGATCCCGGTATTCATCTGTTCATACTGGATCTCCGTCTTCGGCGTAAGGCGCCGCAGGGCGGCGCTGCTGAGATGGCTGGCAGCGGCCGCGGCGCTGCTCGGAGTCTTCCTTTTGACAGGAACGGCGCCGGACGCGGCTCCCCATGATTATTTCTACGGCGTACCCGGTTCATACGCGGCATGGTGCGCGCAGCTCATATTCGCCGCCGCGTGCGCGACGGATCGCGGAGCTGTCCGCGCCGCGCACAGGCGCAGGGCGCTGGATCATTATCAGTGGTTCGTGAAGCCTGCTGTCGTTCTCGCGTCGTCCGCCGTCTGTTTCTTTGTGCTCGAAGTGCAGTGCGGATCAAGGACGCATGTGATCGAGAACATGAAACCGTTTAATATCATGTACTGGATCATCATCCAGATAGTGTTCTATATAATATTCAGGAGCGTCAGGCCGGGAGCTGTCATATCAGTCGCGGCGGCGTGGTCGGTCGGATTCATAAACAGTCTCGTCATGCAGTTTCGCGGCAATTATATCATGTTCGGCGATCTCACCGTCGTCAGGACAGCGTTCAATGTGGCCGGGAATTACAGACTTGTATTCGATAAATATTTTTTCATATCGCTCGCAGCGGCGGCGCTCGCGGCAGTCTGCGTGATGAAGGTCCGGCCTGTGCGCGGCGAAAATGCGGCGCGCGGGAAGCGCAGGGCGGCCGGGACAGCAGCGGGCCTTTCCGCGGTGTTCCTCGCATTGATACTGCTGCTGCGGTGCGGCGCGCTGTACGGCGGGATATCGGGGGTCGCGTGGGATTACAATGCGAATGTGGCGTATAACGGGTATATCCCGTATTTTCTTAGCAATGCGAACGCGATACATCATATCGATATGTCCGGCTGCTCCGCGGAGAGCGCCGGGCGGACGATCGGGAAAGGCGCGGCCGTGTATGACGCCGGAAACAGGGACAGGGCGCAGGCAGCCGGCGATGCGCCGAATATTATCGTGATACAGAACGAGGCGTTCAGCGATCTTTCGGTGACATATGATATCGATACGGACATTGACTGCATGCCGTTTATTAAGAGTGTAAAAAAAGATACTCGCAAAGGATATGTCGACCTTTCGATCAAAGGCGGACCGACGGCGAATTCGGAATTCGAGTTCCTGACAGGCGGTTCGATGGCGTTCATGACATACGGCAGCGTGCCGTTCACTCAATACATGAAAAAGGCATTGCCGAATATCGTTACGACAGTCGAATCGCAGGACGCGGGATACAGGACTATCGGGTATCATCCGTATTACAGCAGCGGATACGCGCGGCGCGGGGTGTACAGCCTGCTCGGGTTCGACGAATCCGTGTTTTATGACAAGAGTTCCGATACCGACGGCATGCAGCTGATCCGGGGCATGGTCTCCGACAGGTCGGATTACGAGCAGGTCGAAAAGATGTGCGAGGAAAACGATGACCCTGTTTTTATATTCAATGTGACTATCCAGAATCACGGAGGATATACCGGCAATGCGTCCGGGCTGAGCCGCAGGGTGCATGTCACGAATTTCGACGCGCCTTCTTCGGTCGAAACATATCTTTCGCTCGTGCGTGAGTCGGACGACGCGTTCAGGGAACTCACGGAATATCTTTCCGGATCCGACGAGAAGACGATCGTGCTCATGTACGGGGACCATCAGCCTTCGTTCGATGAAGAGGCCGAAGATGTGCTGGATGAGCATAAGGCCGGGCAGGAAGGAACGGCGCAGACGCTTAGCGCCTACCGCGTGCCATATGTCATATGGGCGAACTACGATATTGAAGAGCGCGATGACATGGGAAGCGGAGCCGCGGCGGGGCAGGGAAGCGTCTCGCTCAATTACCTGGGACCGGTTTTGCTTGAAAACGCCGGGCTGGATCTGTCCGCGCATGATAAATATCTGCTGCAGCTCGCCGGGTCATATCCTTCTGTCACAGCGCAGAACGCTGACGCTGACGCGCCGGAGATGAAGGCATATAAAGAAGTGCAGTTCGAACAGATATTCAACGGAGCGGAGATGAAAAAATATTTCGAGGCCGATTAACATTTTATTGCATATATTCCTAATAAATGGTAATATCCATTTATGAAGAACAAAAAACATTTTCCGGTATTCGCGGGACTTTGCGCCGCGGCGGCTGCGCTGTCTGTCGCAGCGTCCGGGCCGGGCGCTGACGCGGCCGTATCGTGCGCCGCGATGTGCGTTCTGGCATATGCGGCGATAGTGGACATAGAAATCATGGAGATACCGGACGGGGCCCACGCCGCGCTTATCGTCCTGGCGGCCTTCCAGATGATGACGGGCTCGGATATTTCGCTTTTGTCCCGGATCGCTGGCGCGCTGGCCGTGTCGCTTCCGATGCTCGCTTTCGACTGCGCTGCGTTCGAGGCGTTCGGAGGAGGGGATATAAAGCTGTGCGCCGCGTGCGGATTTTTCCTCGGCATCGATGCATTGCTGACCGGTTTTTTTATTTCCGTGACAGCGGCGGGGATATTCGCCGCAGTGATGCTCGCCGCCGGGAAAATGGAGCGCAGGCAGTACTTCGCGTTCGGCCCGTTCCTGGCAGGCGGGATGTCCGCGGCCGTATTAGCGGGGGGCCGGATATGGGATGCCTGCGCGGGGGCATTTTTCACATGAAAAGACCGCGGCAGGGCCGCGGTCTGTATTCATCTTTGATCAGTTATTATCAGGGAGATGGATAATGGCTACTACTTTGCCATACCAGCTTGACTTTCCATAACATACGCCCTTGCGCGGGTTCGCAGCATTTATTACTCTTCCCTGACTTGGACTGTATACCAGAGCAGCGTGCGTAGTGTTCGAAGTCGAACTTCCGTAGAGTACGATATCGCCCTGCTGCGCTCTCCTGATATTCGTCATGTTCCTGCCGCTCGACGTTTTGCGTACATACTTCCTGAGGTTTCTGTAAAGTCCGTTCGTGTTGTACGCCTTGAATTTCGTTTTGCTGGCCGCTGACTTATTGTAGCAGTACCATACATATCCGCTGCAGTCGAAAGTCCTCGGACCGATCCTCCTGCTCTGGGAATATCCTTTTCCGAGCTGCGCTCTTGCGACAGTCATCAGCCTCGTGCGCGCCGGCAGTCTGTTCACATGCACGTTAGCGCTCGAACTGAAATTCCCTCTGTCAGTTTCGTTTATCGCGTAGACTCTGTATGTATAACCGCTGTTGGAGTTGATCTTAAGGCTGTATCCAGGATCCTTCCCGGCTGTATCCGTATATGAAAGTCTGGTTGTTTTGCATATGCGCTTGTACGCATTGCCCTTGCCGTTCACATAGTAGACCAGATAATGATCCGCACGCTCACACTTGTTCCAGCTCAGTTTGATCGTCGTGCCGTTGACGCGTCTCCCTGTCAGTTCGACAGGAGAAGGAGCTGTATATTCTTCATCGTCAGCGCCCTGTGTCCTGGCAGCTGCATCATTATCCGTGCTGCTCGCAGCGGCAGCTTTAGTCGTTGTCTGATCTGCGGACTGCTGCGGAGTCGTCTGCTCCTGCGCGGCGGCCGGAGCCGCCTGTTCTTCAGTCTCCGCCGCGAGCGGCGTGACCGTACATCCCATCATCGTGATAACTGCTGTAGCTATTACAGCCGCGCGCTTTACGCGCGAAAAACGTTTTGAAAAACTCTCTATAAACTCATACATCATGCTACTAATATCGCACAACGCGTTTCCGCGGTCAACGAAATCCGCGGCAGTTCACAAACATTTCATATTTGATTCGCGGGCCGCTTGCGCGCGCGTATATCATCGGATAGAATATACACGCGGAGGAGAAGCAATGCTGAAAAAGACCATCGCCGCATTGACGGTAATGCTGATAACGATAACTATGACGGGCTGCTGGGCCGCGGGATACAGCAATGAAGGAAGCGACTATGTCCAGAGCGGCAGCGAATATATGGACTCGTTCGGCGGGGAGAATATAAAGACCGGAGACAATGTCGGAAAATCCGCCCTGCGCGGCCGCAAACTGACGCTCATATATTTCTGGGCGACG
>JAZAUJ010000009.1:0-12514 GCA_036342375.1 Anaerovoracaceae bacterium
ACGGAATTCTCATTTTTCGCGTCCCGTGACAACAATCTGGATGATAAGCATCATCCGAATCGAGGAACGCGATCCATCTGCCGCGGGCAGCGCGCAGAGCCCTGTTCCTCGATATCGCGGCGCCGCGGTTCTTCTCGTTTTTTATGTAGCGGATGCGCTCATCATCAAGGAACTCCGATACGACATCGTCGGTATTATCGGTCGAGCAGTCATCCACGATGATCAGTTCCCAGTTCTCATAGGTCTGATCCTGCACCGAGCGGATCGATTCCGCGATGAAGCCTTCCGTATTATATGAGGGCATTACTATTGAAACCAGATCGTTCATAAAACTTCTCTTTCCCGTTTTCGCTGTTGGGGCCGCCGGGGCGGCGCGGCATTATCTTATTAATGATATAAGAAAAACATGATTATTGCAAGGTGCGGCGGGCGTCATTCGGGAATGGCCGGGCGGCGCCGCGCGAAGCCGCGGAGATATCGCGCGGTGTTGACTTTTTTCCGCATAGAAGGTACTTTTTAATAAAGAATGATCCTGCCGCGATGCTTCCCGCATCCCGGCGGATCTGACACAGATCATAAAGGAGGCCCGGAACGTGAACGGCGAAAAGAAAATGAAAGGTATCATACTCGCGGGAGGAAAGGGAACGAGGCTTTACCCGATGACCCTTCCTGTGCCGAAGCCGCTGCTCCCCGTATATGACAAGCCGCTGCTGTACTATTCTCTGTCTGTCCTCATCAAGGCAGGCATCAGAGACGTGCTCATCATCACTCCGCGCGGTTTCGAGCAGGCATTCAGCAAACTGCTCCATGACGGAAGCCAGCTCGGGATGAACATTTCATATAAGGAACAGCTCGTCCAGCGCGGCATAGCGGATGCGTTCATTGTCGGGAAGGAATTCATCGGAGACGGAGACATCTGCCTGCTTCTCGGGGACAATATTTTCTATTCGCCGGGCATCGGGAAATTGCTCGCGGAAGCGCAGGAGAATCTTGACGGCGGCGTCGTGTTCGGGTACAGGGTCGATGACCCGCGTCCGTTCGGCGTTGTGGAGTTCGACAGCACAGGGAAGGTCATCTCGATCGAAGAAAAGCCGAAGGATCCGAAATCAAACTATATCATCCCCGGGCTTTATTTTTACGACAACACGGTGATACAGAAGGCCGAAAGCCTGCAGCCGTCCGCCAGGGGCGAACTCGAGATAACCGATATCAATCTGCGCTACCTCAACGAAGGAAGGCTCAATGTCATCCCGTTCAGGCGCGGCACGCTCTGGATGGACGCCGGCACTGAAGATTCGCTGCTCGATTCTTCGGTGATGGTCAAGATCCTGCAGCAGGGAGGCAAGTTTTTCTGCTGCCCGGAAGAAGAAGCCTTCAGACAGGGCTGGATCGACAGAGGTCAGCTAAAGGCACTCGCGGAGGAGACAGGCCGCTCGAGATACGGTCAGTATCTCGCTGCCGTCGCGGACGAAGAAGAATAATGCGTAACGTCGGGAATGTCCCGATATGCATCAGGATGCTCTTCCTCGGAGACTGCCCGGAGAGGTTGCAAACACACCTGAAATCGCATATAATTTATAGGAATATTGCGAGTTGCGAGCAGAAAGGTATTGCCTGAAATTTTGAGAAAAGCATTCAAGAATAAACATGTAAGACAGATAGTGCTCATACTGATAGATGCGTGCATCGTTATGGTATCGATGTACATCAGTCTTTTTATGCGCTTTGTAGATGAACCGGTGCCGTATCAGTTCGCGCACGCGGCGCGCGTATGCCTGCCGATAGACATCGCGATAACCATCGCCGTTTTCTGGCTGTTCAAGCTTTACCACAGTGTATGGTCATTCGCGTCGCTTCGCGAAGTCATCAAGATATTCGAGGCGACCACTGTCGTCACGCTTATCGAGATCGCGTACAAGACGCTCACTGTCATGCCGATGCCGCGCAGCGTTTACTTCATGAACTACGGCTGCATGCTGCTCCTCGTCAGCGCGAGCCGCATGTTCATAAGGATCGTTAAGGACTATCTGAACCGCGAAAAGAGCGAGGCCTCGGCGACGCGCACCATGATCGTGGGCGCGGGCTCCGCGGCGTCTCTTCTCCTGAACGAGTTCGTAAGTTATTACGGCTCCAGCAATGAAGTCATCTGCCTGATCGACGACAACAAGAACAAGTGGGGCAGATATCTCCAGGGCATCAAGATCGTCGGCGGACGCGATAAGATAATAGAGACTGCAGAGAAGGAGAAAATAGACGACATTATCGTAGCGATGCCGGGCGTGCCTCAGGATACGGTGAGCGATATCATCGACATCTGCAACAAGACCGACTGCAGAGTCAGGATCCTGCCGAAGATCGTATCCACGCTCCATGGCAACATCGCTTCGAGAGTCCGCGACATTTCATATGAAGATTTCCTTGCGCGCGATCCGGTCGAGATCGACAATTCCACTATCGGAGAATCAGTCAGAGACAAAGTGATACTCGTCACGGGCGGAGGCGGATCCATCGGTTCCGAGCTCTGCAGACAGATCGCTTCCATGGAGCCGAAACAGCTCCTCATCCTTGACATATACGAAAACAACGCCTACACCATTTCCATGGAACTCAAACAGAAATACCCGCAGCTCGATGTCAGGGTGCTGATATCGTCTGTGAGGGACGAGCGGCGGCTCGAATGCATCTTCGAGCGCTGCAGACCGCAGATCGTGTTCCACGCGGCCGCGCACAAGCATGTGCCGCTGATGGAATATTCGCCTAACGAGGCTGTCAAGAACAACTGCGGTGGCACATGGAAAACGGCGAAATTCGCTGACAAATACGGCGCGGAGAAGTTCGTTCTTATCTCTACGGACAAGGCGGTGCGTCCGACGAGCGTCATGGGCGCGACGAAGCGCATATGCGAGATGATAATACAGGACTGGGCGTCGAGATCGAAGACGAAATTCGTCGCCGTAAGATTCGGGAACGTCCTCGGAAGCAACGGCTCCGTCATCCCGCTGTTCTTAAGCCAGATAGAGGCGGGAGGCCCGGTCACTGTCACGCATCCGGATATTACCAGATTCTTCATGACGATACCGGAAGCGGTCTCGCTCGTGCTGCAGGCCGAGGTCTACGCAAAAGGCGGCGAGATATTCGTGCTTGACATGGGACGCCGCGTCCGCATCTACGACCTTGCGGAGAGCCTCATAAAGATGAAGGGTTACCGCCCGAACAAGGACATCAAGATCGAGATCACAGGGCTCCGTCCGGGCGAGAAAATGTACGAAGAGGTGCTCATGGACGAAGAGGGCATGGAGACGACGCCGAACGGAAAGATCTTTATAGGGCGCCCGATAGATATGGATTATAATCAATTCGAGGAAAGACTCGAAGAACTTACGGACATGGCTGACCGCAACGTCGATGACATAAAAGAACGAGTGCGCGAACTCTGTCCGGAATATAAAATAACTGATAATCAGGACGGACGATCATTATGAGTATCGTATTGAAAGACTGGGACGATCTCCCGGAAGAACTGAAAACAGAAGCCGTGCGACCGTACTATGATATCCTGAAGAAGAAGCAGGGACAGCTGATACTGAAAAGGATATTCGATGCAGTAGGGTCGCTGTCATTGATAGTGATATTGTCTCCGCTGATGGGAGGCATCGCGGTATGGATCAGGCTCGATTCTGAGGGACCCGTGATTTTCAAACAGGAGCGGCTCACTCAGTACGGAAAGCGGTTCAAAATCTTCAAATTCAGGACCATGGTCAACAATGCGCAGGACATTGGGGCGATAGCGGCCTCTGAAGGCGATGCGCGTGTCACGAGGGTCGGGAAGAAAATAAGGGCGCTGAGACTCGACGAGCTGCCGCAGCTCTTCAACATCCTCGCGGGAGACATGAGCTTCGTCGGACCGCGGCCCGATCTTATGGAAAGAGTAAGACATTACACCGACGAGATGAAGGCTGTGTACCTCGTTCCGGCCGGCGTTACATCGCGCGCTTCCATAGCGTTCAAGGACGAAGCGAAACTGCTGAAAGACGCCGACGATGTTGATGCAAAATATATCAATGAAATAATGCCGGCAAAGATGCAGATCAATCTGAAGCAGATCAGAGCTTTTTCATGCATAAACGACCTTAAGATAATGATCGATACGGTCAGAGAAGTGTTCGGATAATGTATCTTATATGTATCTGCCGCTGCGCGGGAATGAGTCCGGGACGGGCATGACGCCCGGGGAAAGCGGTGAATCGGAAGAATAAGACCGGAAGGCTGTTCCCGCAAAGTACACATGCCGCATACCGGCGCAGCAGTTCGAGGAGGTATTCAGCAGCGAAAAATGAAAGTAATTACTGTCGTAGGCGCGCGGCCGCAGTTTATAAAGGAAGCGGTCGTATCGAGGCAGCTCCGGAAATATCATGATGAAGTCATTGTCCATACGGGACAGCATTACGACTATAATATGTCGGATGTTTTTTTCACCGAGCTGGAAATACCGCATCCGGATTACAATCTTGGCATTAGCGGCGGGACCCACGGAAAAATGACCGGCGAGATGCTCATAGCCATAGAGGAAGTTCTGTTAAAGGAAAAACCGGACGCCGTGCTGCTGTTCGGTGATACGAATTCCACACTGGCCGGAGCGCTGGCCGCGGTGAAACTCCATATTCCCGTGCTTCATGTAGAAGCGGGGACGAGGCTCGGAACGCTGGATAATCCTGAAGAAGTGAACCGGATCGTATCCGATCACGTATCATATCTGAAATTTTACTGTACGAGATCCGCGGGAGAATTTCTGGAGCGCGAGGGAATTTCAAAAAATTCATTTATGTCAGGTGATCCCATGTTCGATGCGTTCCTGTATTATTCGGAGAAAGTCGGCGGCGATATTCCCGAAGAACTGAGGACTCTGGACGGTACTGCCGCTGATGTGCCTTCGCGGTTCAATTATCTGACCTGCCACAGACAGGAAAATACGAACGACCCCGAGACGCTGCATCAGGTGCTTCTGGCTATGGAAACGACGGGTGTGCCCTGTATATACCCGGTGCACCCGAGAAACAGGGAAACGGTCAGAGAACTCGAGAAGCGCAATAAATATAAAAACGTGATATTCTGCGAACCTGTCGGCTATCTCATGTCGGTGTATCTCGTAAATCACGCGGATATGATAGTGACAGATTCCGGCGGGCTTCAGCGGGAGGCGTTTTTCGCTGAGAAGCAGTGCATAACAGTATTCGATTATGTAATATGGCCGGAGACAATGGTCGACAACCGCAATCAGCTCGCCAGACCGGACGCGGAAGACATTCTGCGCAAGATGGGAAATAAGCAGATAATAACAGACATCGCTCCGTTCGGAGACGGACACGCGTCTGAAAAAATAGTTGATATCATTAATAAAAACTTTTAAAATCAATAGTCGGATCATTATGGAGGGCAAAGTGATAAAGGAAAAATTACTGAAGAAAATACAGGACAGAGAGATCATCGCGGGTGTAGTAGGACTGGGCTATGTCGGGCTGCCGCTCGCGGTGGAAAAGGGAAAAGCCGGGTTCACAACGATAGGCTTCGACGTTCAGAGCGCGAAGGTGGACATGGTGAACAGAGGCCATAACTATATCGGCGACGTCATTGAAGATGACCTGAAAGAACTCGTGGACAGCGGGAAACTGCGCGCGACATCCGACTTCAGTTTCATTAAAGATGTGGACTTCGTAGCCATATGCGTGCCGACGCCGCTCGATAAATACCAGCAGCCGGATATATCGTATGTAAAATCATCCGCTGAGGCTATATCGAAACACCTTACGAAGGAAACGATAGTGGTCCTGGAATCGACGACGTATCCGGGAACTACGGAGGAACTGCTTAAGCCGATACTTGAAGAGGGCTCCGGCCTCAAGTGCGGCGAGGACTTTTATCTCGGATTTTCTCCCGAAAGAGTCGACCCCGGAAACGCGGTCTATAAGACAAAAAACACGCCGAAAGTAGTAGGCGGGATCGGGAAAGACGCGACGGAAGTGATCGCGGCCATGTACGAGGCCGTGCTCGAGAGCGATGTTTTCAGAGCATCGTCGCCTGCCGTGGCGGAAATGGAGAAGATCCTCGAGAATACTTACAGGAATATAAACATCGGCCTCGCGAATGAGATGGCTATGCTGTGCGACAAGATGGGCATCGATTACTGGGAAGTCGTTGACGCGGCGAGTACGAAGCCTTACGGATTCCAGGCATTCTATCCCGGCCCTGGTCTCGGCGGACACTGCATACCGCTCGACCCGTACTATCTGTCGTGGAAAGCGAGAGAATACGGTTTCCACACATCTATGATCGAAAGTTCGATGATAATAAACGACAAGATGCCGGAGTACTGTGTGGAAAGGGCGATGAAGATCCTGAACAGAAGAAAGATAGCCATGAACGGCGCGAAAGTGCTCGTACTCGGAGTCGCGTACAAGGGCGATATAGACGATTACAGGGAAAGCCCGGCTGTCGATGTCATCGATGTGCTCAAAGAGAACGGCGCTGCCGTCGATTTCTATGATCCGTTTATTCCGGAGTATAAACATGACGGAGCGGTCTTCAGAGGGATCCCGGCCATAGATTCGGAAGTTATTTCGCAGTACGATCTCGTTATGATCACGACAGCTCATACAGTGATAGACTACGACATGGTCAACGACAGCGCGCAGGCGATATTCGACACGAAGAACGTGATGAAGGATATTAAGAACAGAGATAAGATAGAGGTACTGTAAATTGCGTATCAGCGAACTTGAGAAAATCGACGGTCTCGACTGCGGATGTTTCCGCGACGGCGAATTTGACGCGATCGCGCTTCTCGGACGCCGCAAAAACGAGAGCGAAAGGCATATCTCGTTCGTCGGAGCCATGAAATACCTCCCGCAGGTGAAAGAGGGCGGCATCGAATGCATCATATGTCCCCCCGGCATTGCCGATGAGATAAGCAATGCGTATGACGGCGGGATAGCGACCGCGGATGATCCGAAGACGGCGCTGTTCACGATACACGAATATCTGGCGGGACGCCGCGAAAAGACGCCTTCGGTGATATCGCCCTTCGCGAAGATCAGCGATTCGGCGAAAATAAGCGATATGAATGTTGTGATAGGCGAAAACGTTGTCATAGAAGAAAATGTTACAGTGCGCCCGAATACATTTATCGGAGACGGATCCGTTATAATGGCGAACACAGTGGTCGGAGCGCCGGCGTTCTATTATTACGGGAACGGAGACGGCAGGAAGATGGTCTGCAGCTCCGGCGGAGTGAAGATTGGAAAGAACGTCCATATCCACAGCAATACCAGCGTATGCAGAGGCGTGATCGGCGGCTTTACGGAGATACGCGATAACTGCGCCGTAGCTGAAAACGTCACGATAAGCCACGACGTCATCCTTGACGAGGGAACCATTATCGCGCTCGGAGTTCAGCTCGGCGGATGGGTGCAGATCGGAAAAGACAATTTCGTCGGGATCGGCGCGGACATCGCTCCCAATGTGAAGACGGGAAAGAATGTTAAGATTTCCATGGGATCGGTCGTGACCCGGGACGTCCCGGAGGAGACCCAGGTCAGCGGGAATTATGCGATAGATCACGATCTGTTCATCAGCGATCTCAAGGATAAACTGAAATAGAAAAATATAACTGATCAAACAGAAAGGCAGATAATCATGAAATATGCTCTCATCGGATGCGGAAGGATAGCGGTCAATCACATGAAGGCCGCAGTGAATAACGAACTCGAGATCGTCGGCATGTGCGACGTCATCCCGGAGAAAATCGATGCGCTCATCGAAAAGAGCGACGTGAAGGACGCCTCGGGGATCAATAAGTACACCGACTATAAGGAAATGCTCGAGAAGGAAAAGCCCGAACTCGTCAGCATCGCCACCGAAAGCGGCATCCACGCTGAGATAGCTCTGTATGTCATCGAGCAGGGAATAAACGTCATCATCGAAAAACCTATGGCGATGAGCATCGAAGACGCGGACGCGATCATCGAAGCGGCGGAGAGAAAGGGCGTGAAGGTTTCCGCCTGTCACCAGAACAGATTCAATGTGGCGATACAGGAACTCAGAAAGGCCCTGGAAGCGGGGCGTTTCGGGAAACTCTCGCACGGGTCCATCCATGTGAGATGGAACCGCGACCACGGATATTATGATCAGGCATCGTGGAGAGGCACATGGGCGCAGGACGGCGGCGCATTGATGAATCAGTGCATCCACGGCATAGACCTTCTCAGGTGGATGATGGGAGACGAGATCGAAGAGATCTACGGCCAGACAAGACAGCGCTTCCATGATTATCTACAGGCGGAAGACGTCGGGATGGCGGTAATAAAGTTCAAGAACGGCGCTATAGGCACTGTCGAGGGTACGACGAACGTGTATCCGAAGAACCTGGAAGAAACGCTGTATATATTCGGCGAGAACGGCACGGTCAAGGTCGGCGGCACGTCGACGAACAACATCGATGTCTGGGATTTCGCCGATGAAAGCGAAGCGGACAGTAAAAACAAAGGTCTGCAGGAGCAGACGAGCAACGTCTACGGGAACGGTCACACGAGTCTGTTCGCGGACGTGATCGACGCGATAGAAAACGACAGGCAGCCGTACGTTGACGCGTACGCGGGCAGGAACGCCCTTGAAGTCGTTCTTTCGATATACAAGAGCCAGAAAACAGGGCAGCCTGTGAAACTGCCGCTCAAAGATTTCAGAAGCACGGATATGGAAGGAGAATTTTAGCGCTGTGGTAAGGATATGTCATCTCACAAGTGTACATAGATCGAACGATGTGCGCATCTTTACAAAGGAATGTTCTTCGCTCGCGAAGAACCCCGAATATGACGTGTTCCTTGTGGCGCGCGGGGATTCGCGTGAAGAGAACGGCGTCCATGTGATCGGCGTAGGGGAATTCAGCGGCGGGAGAATAGGCAGAGCGAGATATTTTTCTGAGAAAATCGTAAAAACAGGCCTTTCTGTCAATGCGGACATCTATCACCTCCATGACCCGGAACTGCTGAGGTTCGCGTCGGAGCTGAAAAAGAGCGGCAAGATAGTGATTTTCGACAGTCACGAGGATTACGCGAATCAGCTCAGAGTAAAACAGTATATCCCGGCCCCACTGAGACCGGTGATCGCCGGCGCGTATCACATATTCGAGACCGGAGCAGCGAAAAAGATAGACGCTGTCATTATCCCTACGGAGCAGGGAGAAGGCGATTTTTTCAAGGGAAGATGCAGGCGGTGCGTCACTGTCGGCAATACGCCGGTGATGAGCGAGATCTATGACAGGTTCGACGATGACCGCGATTATTCCGGGAAGAAGGTCTGCTATATCGGCGGTCTTCACAGGAACCGCGGGATCGTCCAGCTGGTGAAGGGCTGCTACTGCGCCGGCGCTGACCTCATACTCGGAGGACCTTTTGAAAGCGAAGCGTTCGAGCGTGAAGTCAGGAGCATGCCGGAATTCAGATGTGTCGATTACAGAGGCGTCTGCAGCAGAGAAGAAGTGGTCGGCATATTCAGAGAAGCCGGCATCGGTGCGAGCACGCTGCTGAATACCGGCCAGTATTCCGGGGTCATGAATCTCGCCACGAAGGTTTACGAATATATGTCGGCCGGCCTTCCGGTCATCTCATACAGTTATCCTTATATAGAAAAACTGACGGCTGAGTATCCGTTCGCGGAGCTCGTCGATTCCGGCAGTTATTACAGCATCGCCAAGGCAGTTGAAAAACTGACTGAGGACGAAGAGCTGAGAAGGCGCATGGGAAATATAGGGAGACAGCTTATACGTGACAGGTTCAACTGGGACCATGACGAAAAGAACCTGTTTGACCTGTACGAAAGTCTGCTTCACGAACGCAGTTAGGAGAATTCCATGACGACAGTACTCCATATCGGGTACGCTCACAGATTTGATGATATCCGTATTTTTAAAAAAGAGTGCCTCAGTCTGGCGGAACACGGTTACGATGTCACATACATCACGTCGAACAAGAACTCCGGCAGTGAAACGCCGGATGACAGCGACGTAAAGCGCATCGTTGCGGCCCTCAGAGGAGGCCGCGGCCTGCGCGGGCTCAGATATTTGAGGGATCTGAAAAAATATCTCGGCGGGGCAGAATATGACATTTACCATGTCCACGAAATATTACTGTATCCGGTATTCAAATATCTGATAAGGCACGGCGGCACAGTCATATATGATATGCACGAAGACGCCCCGAATCAGATCGGATATGAAATAGCGAAACGCGTGAAGTTCATCGGCGGAGCGGTCAGAAGATACATCCTGCACGCCGATAACAGAATGATAAAGAACGCTGCGTACAATATTATTGTGGTGGAGGGCCAGAGAGAGCGCGCGGAGCGGTTCAGCAGCAGAGTGAAAATGATCTGCAATTACCCCATCATCAGAGATTCGGCTGTGAAACATACAGATACGAACCATATCTGCTATGCCGGAGGGCTCACAGATATCAGAGGCATCACGAATCTGGTGGAAGCAATGCCTGATATCAATGCCAGACTGTACCTGGCAGGAGCGGGCACAAAAGAATATATGGATAAACTGAAGTCACTTGACGGATGGGAAAAAGTTGATTATCTCGGTTTTCTGGACAGGGAGTCAGTACTTGAAATGTACAGTAAAAGTTCATGCGGAATATTGCTGTATAAACCTCTGCCTAATATGGAATCAAGTCTTCCGAACAAGATGTTCGAATATATGGAGGCAGGGCTCCCGGTCGTATGCTGCGATTACGATCCGTGGATGGAGGTAGTTGAAAAAAATAACTGCGGGATATGTGTTGACAGAAATTTTTCGAAGAAAGAGTTTATCGATGCGGTGAACGGCCTTCTGGCCGACAGGGACAGAGCGGCCGAGATGGGAAGGCTCGGCAGAGAAACTGTCGCAGAGAAGTACAGCTGGAAATCACAGGAGAAGATATTACTGGAGATATATGGAGAGTTATCCGAGCATCACGATGCGTGACGAGCATGTCGGCATCCGGAGATTTATTGAACTTTCTTTAATATTGATTTATAAGACGTCACTGGAGTTCGTGCTTGCGAATTATATCGTAAACGAATTCTCCGACTCTTTTTCGTATAGTTTCGATTTATTGAAATACATCACCGGAGTCGCGGTCATCCTCATGATATTCTATGTCATGCCGAAGGATCTGACGAAGCCGTCGGCTTTCTTTCTGGAAATGCATTACCTGATCGGGATAATCCCGATCACGGTAATTTACGCGTTCTGTGATTTCGCGACCGAATATTATCTGACAGTGTGCGCCTCGTTCGTGCTCGCGGCCCTTATATTAAGGACAGATCACAGACCGATATCCGTGAACAGCAGGTTCCTGTGCAAGGTCATGATCGGCGTGTTCTATCTCACGATACTTGTCGTATGTCTCGACATCGTATACGAAAACGGCATGTTTTCGCTGAAGGCGCTGTCACTTTCAAAGGTGTATCTGGTGCGCAGAGCGTTCAGGATCAACAAGTACATCGGATATCTGTTCGAATGGCAGATAACGATCATTATCCCGTTTTTCATGGCCGACGCCCTTGAACGGAGAAAGTATTTCCGTGCTGTCGTTTTTTCGGGGATCCAGTTTGTCACGTATCTTTACAGCGGGCATAAGGTGGTGCTGTTTTCCATACCGCTCGTAATATTCATATATTATTTCATAAAAAAGATACGCGATCCGAAAACGCTGTATTTCCTGTACATGGCGGGGATAGCGCTGCTTACGCTGGTGCCGAAGTCGGTGCATTCTCTCATGGTCGCCTGCAGTCTGTTCGTCAGGCGGGTGCTCCTGTTCCCGGCCGAACTGAAATTCGTCTACTACGACTATTTTTCCTCGCATAAGCCCGTTGGGTTCGAGGGGACTGTGCTCTTCAAGGTCTTCGGCGACGGAAATGAATATTCGGGCGGAGTCGGACACGTTATCGCGAGCCATTATTTCGGCGACACGGAGATGAATGCGAATACCGGGTTCATGGTGGAAGGATTTTACAGATTCGGGTTCATCGGGATCGTCATCGTATTCCTGCTCTTCGCATTGATGCTCTATCTTCTTGACAGCTGCGCGAAGAAGAACGGGTTCGCACTGACACTGACGATAAGCGTGTTTTCGATATACATGCTGAATGATTTGGATATTATCGGGAGCATGATCCAGGGATATCTGTTTGTACTTATATGCATATGCATTTTCTATAATAAAGAATTCATGATAAAGAAAAAGACGGGAGTGGAATATAATGAACACACACAGCAATAATGTATCGCGGAAGAAGATCCGATATAATCTGAAGAAATTCTGGTGGATCCTGATCGTCGCCATAGCGCTTGGCGCGCTGATCGGGTTTGCCGTCACGGGTCGGGGAGCGATAGAGACGAACACGGCCACATCGGTGATCGCCGCGAATTCGACGAAATCGCCGGATCATACGTCGAACCTTTCTGATTTCAGGGAAG
>JAZAUJ010000010.1:0-12077 GCA_036342375.1 Anaerovoracaceae bacterium
GACTTCTTCCCTTAGGTCAATGATCTGCATGAAGCTCCTGATCTCGTGATAGACGTCTTCCCTCTTCCGTTAGAGTTCAAGACCGAGATTGAACTTCGCATCTGACTTTATCGTAATACTCCGCATTGATGCTCCCATGATATCTCTTCCTTCAATAAATATGAGCGGCGAATCGCGCCGCTCACTTGATCTCGTTATTTTTTCTTTCTCTGCTTGTTTTTGCTCTTCTGCTTTTCGGCTCTTTTTTTCGCGGCCTCGGCATTCTTCGCTTTCGCTTTCGCCACATTGCCGCTCTTGTAGGAAGCGCCGGCGGCGGCTATAGGCGCGCGCGCCTTTACGCTCTGATGCGAGTTGTCGTAATCACGCTTTTCGGCCTTTTCCTTTTTGGCCATCTTCGCCCTGGCCTTGGCCTTTTTGCGCTGCTCCTCGGCGATGACCTCCTCCACAGGCCTTCCTGTTTCCTTCGCGACCTTATACGGGTTCACGGCAGGTTCTTTCTTCTTTCCGCTCTCGCGGTCTTCCTTCATCTGTTTCTTCGTCTCGCGCATCGTGACGAACACCATGCCGACTACCATGACTCCGATCATCCCGAAAGAAATATATGAACTCGTTTTCGGATTCTGTGTCCTGAATGTCGTTTTCTCCGTTTTTTCGAGAGTATCGCCGTCAGCCGCTTCGAATCCTTCTTTTACTTCGCAGGTATATTTTGTATTTCCTTTAACGCTGCTCTTTTTTGAATTTGAACTCGTACCGTTCACGAGCACGAGCACAACGTTTTTTTCTTCCTTATTGAACGCTATCGTCGTGTCGACTTCTTTTCCGGTCTTCGTGTCATAGAGCTTTATATATTTTTTATTTGACTTGTTATTCTTCTCGCTGTAGACATCTTTCGAAAACTCTATTTTTACGTCCATGTTCTGGATGGCCGTACCGGTAGCCCCGTCTTTGGGATAGAATTCGGTTATCTTAAGATCGCCTGCGGCCAGCACAGCGGGAGCTGCCATCATAACGGCGAGCGCCGCGGCGCATACCAGCGCGCTTATTCTCTTGAGCATTTTCAGGTTCATTCGTTGTTTTCTCCGTTCCGCCGTCTCAGTTCTCTGAAGAATCCGCTGATGATGCCGGCGCATTCTTCGCGCATGATCCCGGCTTCGACCTCTACGCGGTGGTTCAGCCGTTCCTCCTGAACGACATTGAAGACAGATCCGCAGGCTCCGGCCTTCGGGTCTTCCGTACCGATGCAGAGTTTTTCTATTCTCGAAAGTACGATGGCGCCCGCGCACATGGCGCATGGCTCTACCGTGACATACATCTCGCACCCTGTGAGCCGCCCGGATCCCAGCGTATCCATAGCGTCCCGCAGCGCGACCATCTCGGCGTGCCTCGTGCAGTCGCGGTCAGTGATTGTGAGATTGTGTCCGCGCCCGACGATGCGTCCGTCCTTAACGACGACAGCGCCTATCGGGACTTCTCCCGCCGCTGCCGCTTTCCCCGCTTCCGCGAGCGCTTCGGCCATATACTTTTTCATACGCTATAGTATAGTATCACAATTCGCACCGCCGTTCAACAAAATTCACAGCCGCCTCCGTGTGTGCTTTTTCGCCGTATTGTTGCAATCAATGCGCATTTTTAGTAATATTAAAAACGCTAAGGAAAGGAACTTCTTAATGGTATTGGACATAATCATCGCAGCAATAATAGTGCTGACCGCACTGTACGGACTCAAAAAGGGTTTCGTCTTTACGCTTATCCATACATGCGGCACGATCGGCGCTCTCGCGATAGCGTATTTCGCCACATCGCCCGCAATGTCATTCCTGAAGGAACATACCGGGATATATTACGCTATAAAAGAAAACTTCGCGCGGCATTTCAGCGGGGGGCTGTCCTCCGCGACAAATTCCATCTCCGTGCTGCCCACGAGTATCCAGACATATGTCGCGAATCTCTCGGATGATATGGTGAACAATCTCGCGAAGTCATTCGCGAACGTGGCGTTCGCCATAATTGTGTACCTCGCGGTATTCATCGTGATAAAAATAATACTGTGGCTGATCCTCAGGATACTGTCGAAAGAGTATAACGACGGTTTCAGGGGATTCGCGGACGGATTCTTCGGATTCCTGTTCGGCGCGCTGAAAGGGCTCGTTATCGTTCTGATACTGCTGGCGCTCCTCGTGCCGGTCGCGTCCATGATGAATGCGGACCTTGCCGAAGCGCTGATGGATCAGTTCGACAGTTCGCTTATAGCCGGCGTGCTGTACGAGAACAATGTGCTTGTCATGCTTCTCGAAGGATTCTTCTAATAAAGCGCAGATATAATGAAATAAAAATCTCCGGGAATGCCGGAGATTTTTTGTTCGGTATTTTCGCATCAATGTCAGTCTGTCTGCACCGCGACTACGGCGAACCTGCCGTTTTTCACATGGTACGCGCATGTAGACAGCGTTATGAGCTGCTGCCCGTACGTCGGCGTGACGCCCGTGTCGTATGAACAGAGCTGTTTCGCATTGCTGACGTATTCGTCGTATGTCTGCTTATCTGTAATACTGGCATACGAATAGTATTTGAATTTTTTCGAAGACTTGCTGTATATCTGGCTGCGGAACGCCGCGACGACGCGGTATTTATGGTTCCCGTCCAGCGTATCGAATGTGAATGTCCTGTTCTTTTCCCAGAACTCCCTGTCTTCGTATTTCAGGATGTCGTGGAACATCGTGCCGTTCTTCATGTTGTGCCCGAATATCAGGTAATTCTTCGAAGTCCCGATGACGCTCCCCGCGTCCATGAACGGCGTGCCCGCGACCGAATGCTCTTTCCTGAAATTCCTGCGCAGATAATATTCGTTTTCGTTCGGCGTCTGCATGACCGGATAGTCCACCTTCGTATTTGGTATCTTCAGCCAGCCGACGATGTCGCTGTTCTGCTTATGAAGCTCTGTGAGATCGTGACCGCCGTTTACCCTGAGTTCTTCGAAATTCTTTTCGTCCTCATGACCTATCCACCAGTGATGGATGAGCACTCCGGCCGATACCGCGAAAACTATTATTGAGACGACGAGAACTATTTTCCAGAAAACGCCGCCTTTCTTCTTTTTACCCCTTGTGTTTTCCGACACTTTTTGATCCCTTTCTCCTGTTTTCGCCGCGCCGCTCCGTTATCAGTCGATATTCGGATTCATGTATCTCCTGCGGCCGGCTGTCTTGTCGCCGAACTGTATCGCCCGCTCCGGACAGATGCTGATACAGGCCATGCAGTGTTCGCATTTGTTTTTTACCCAGACCGGCTTCCCGTTATCACCTATCTTTATCGCGCCGTCCGGACATGCGCGCACACACGCGCCGCACGAGACGCAGCTGTCGTCAGCGCTGAATTTTTTCGTAACGCGCATGATGTTATACAGCCTGCGGCCGAGCCCTTCGGGAAACGCCAGCAGCGACGCCGGATTCTCGTCCATATTCCCGGCGTCGCGCCTCGCGATATGTTTTTCCGCATTCTCTATCATGACATCGGCCTTCGTCAGGATCTTTTCCGCTTTCGATTTCTCCGGCGGATCATATATCGCTACATAATTAGCCGGCATGACCGCGGAATAGAACGCTGTCAGCGACATGTCGCGTTCCGCGAGAGCTTTGCGGAGATGGCTGACCGACTTGCCCGAGTCGGAACCGCATGTCACGAGAGCGTAGATATACGGCTGCTCTTTCGAGACGATCTCGAGCTGCTTTATGAACTTGCGCACTATCAGCGGCAGACCGCCGTAATAGACCGGGAATACGAAGCCGACCGGTTCGCCTTCCGCCGCTTCTTCGCGTATCGGATCGCTCCCGGCGAGTTTCATTTCTCCGGCAATGCTGATCATCCTGTCATTCGTATCTTCCGCGAGCTTCTGAGCCGCGTACCTGCTGTTGCCCGTTCCCGAAAACCAGAAAATCATAACTTAGCCTCCCCGCATTGATGCGTGATATGTCAAATGTTGTGATACTTCTCCATCTGTTCTTTTATGAGCGCCGAATCCTCGAAGTAGTTTATCTTCATCGCGTCCTTCATTTCGTGGAGCGTCTTCGCGACCTCTTCGCGCGCTTTGTCCGTGCCTTTTTTCAGCGTTTCGTAGACGTACGGGATATCCTTCTCGTATTCGTGGCGCCTCGTCCGGATCGGCTCGAGCAGCTCGTTCAGCACTTCCGTAAGCACCTTCTTGCACGCGACGTCGCCGAGGCCTCCGTGCTCGTAGCGCGCCTTCATATCGTCCAGCGACTCGAACTCTGAAAGCCTCTCTATCTGCTCCTGTGTCGCGAACGCGTCGAGATATGTGAATACCGTGTTCCCTTCCACATGTCCCGGATCTTCCACGCGCAGATGCTTAGGATCCGTGTACATGATCTTGACTTTCTCCGCGACCGTATCGGCGTCGTCCGAAAGGTAAATGCCGTTCCCGAGCGACTTGCTCATCTTGGCCTGACCGTCAATGCCCGGCAGCCTGTTGCATTCTTCTTTTTCAGGAAGGAGTATCTCCGGCTCTACGAGCACCGGCCCGTATGTGCTGTTGAACTTCCTCACGATCTCGCGCGCCTGCTCGAGCATCGGCTCCTGATCCTCGCCTACCGGGACCGTCGTCGCCTTGAACGCGACGATGTCCGTCGTCTGGCTGACCGGATAGCACAGGAAACCGACCGGCACGCTCGCCTCAAAGCCGCGCATCTGTATCTCTGATTTTATCGTCGGGTTCCTTTCGAGACGCGATACCGTCACCAGATTCATGAATATCGACGTCATCTCGTACATTTCCTGTATCTGAGACTGGATAAATATCGTCGTCCTCTCAGGGTCAAGCCCCACGGCGAGATAGTCAAGCATGACTTCAACGATATTCTGCCTTACTTTTTCCGGATTATCCGCGTTGTCCGTGAGCGCCTGCGCGTCTGCGAGCAGCACGAAAATCTTTTTGTATTCAGGTGATCCCTGCAGGGCCAGTCTCTGTCTCAGCGATCCCACATAGTGCCCGAGATGCAGTTTCCCGGTCGGGCGGTCGCCCGTAAGCATAATCTTGTCCATTTCAAACTCCTCCGGATGGATCTCTCAAAAATGTGAATGTAAATATAATAATACTTATCGTAATAAAATACAAATATCCTGGCGGTTTTGGAGTATAATGATTTATATGCATCAATGCACGGAAACGGAGGTCTTTATGAAACGGTTTATCGGACGTTTCGGCACATATATCACGATAGACGGAGAGGACGTCACCTTCAATTCGCTGCCGGCAAATAAAGAAAGCTGCAGCATCGACGATATAAAATCCGTGAGCATCTGGGAAGCCGCTGGCAGGACTCCCGGGCGGATGACCATACTGACGGGTTCCACGCGCCACAATATGGAATTCGAATCCGCGCAAAATGATGACTTCGTGGAATGCTACAGGCTTCTCATAGCGAAGATAGATCCGTATATGGCGAGGACATACAGATCCCCGCGGAAATAATAATGCGGCGAAATGGAGAATGCCTTCCCCGTTTCAGATCCGGTGTTTTTCTCCCCATTCGCACATCTGATCCAATATCGGCATAAGGGATCTCCCGCGTTCCGTCAGCGAATACTCGACCTTCGGCGGGACCTGCGGGTATTCTTCCCTGTGTACGAGCTGATCCCGTTCGAGTTCCTTCAATGTCGAGCTGAGCGTTTTATATGAGATACCGCCTATATAGCGCTGCATTTCGTTGAACCTGACCACGCCGAATTCCATCAGCGTATAGAGGATAGTCATCTTATATTTCCCGTTTATCAGGGACAGTGTATAACTGAACCCTGTCTGTTCAAGCTTTTCATCCGCGATGCGTTTTTCACTGTTCATTATACTTTCCTCCGGGATAGTATATAACTTTAATGTGCGTACTTGTTATCAATGCAGGTACAGTTTAATATTGTGTCACAGATATGTCAATCAGGCACGAAGTCCAATGTATATAAAGGAGGAACAGAAATGAACAAGAAAATAGTGATCCTGAACGGGAGCCCGAGGAAAAACGGGAATACTTCCGCATTGACCGCTTCATTCACCGAGGGCGCGAAGAGCGCCGGCTGCGATGTGACGGAATTTTTCCTGAGCGGCATGGATATCCGCGGCTGCCTGGGATGCTTCGGCGGGCGCAGCGGCAGGGACTGTCCGTGCGTCCAGAATGATGACATGGCGAAAATCTATCCGAAAATAAAGGAAGCAGATGTCGTCGTACTCGCCTCGCCTCTTTATTACTGGTCTGTGAGCGGCCAGCTCAAGACGGCCGTCGACCGGCTGTTCGCGCTCGAAGAAGGCGGCGGACAGGCTCTGCGCGGGAACGGAAAGTCCGGCATCCTTATTATGGCGGCGGAAGGGGACGGTTTCGAAGACAGCCTGAGCTATTTCGATCATCTTATGGATCACCTTGAATGGAACAACCTCGGGGCGGTCCTCGCCGGCGGCAATCTGGAGGCCGGAGATATAGAAGGCAAGCCCGAGCTTGAAAAAGCGCGCAGCCTCGGAGAATCGATAAAATAGCATATTGCCGCCCCGGGATCCTTCTTTTCCGGGGACGCAAAAATCCCGCGCGCTTATTTATATAAGCGCCGCGGGATTTTTTTGGTGACCTCGGTGAGATTCGAACTCACGACACCAGCTTTAGGAGAGCTGTGCTCTATCCAACTGAGCTACGAAGCCCGATAATTGCGAAATAAATAGTAACATAAACCCCGGCGTTTGTCCAGTTTTCAAATACCGCTGACAGCGGGGCCGCGCATTGATGCGCCGCCTGATTCTCCCGTTAACGGATCCCCGCTCGTTCGGCGGCATGCCTTCCGTTTTTTCCTGCAGCGACATTGCTTTATTCATATTGTACTTTTATTCTAATAATGCTATAATATTTTGGTTGAAGATTTGATTATTTACTTGCAATTATAGAAAATTTTTTAATAGCATATTGAAATTTGCCGGAGGAATAATATATGTCTGATGAAAACCGGAGTTATTTAAGCCCGTTCTCGGCCAGATACCCGAGCGAAGAGATGAAATATCTCTTCTCGCCCGAAAAGAAATTCACGACATGGCGCAGACTCTGGGTCGCGCTCGCGGAGGCGGAAAAAGAACTCGGCCTGGATATTACAGACGAACAGATAGAAGAACTGCGCGCGCATGTAAACGACATAAATTACGATGTCGCGAAGGAGCGCGAAAAGGTCGTCCGCCACGATGTTATGTCCCACGTCTACGCGTACGGGCAGCAATGCCCGAAGGCGAAGGGCATCATCCATCTCGGAGCGACGTCGTGCTACGTCGGCGACAATACGGACCTTATTATTATTAAGGAAGGTCTTGATATTATCAGGAAAAAGCTCGTGAATGTTCTCGCGCAGCTCGCGGACTTCGCCGAGAAGTACAAGGACATGCCGACGCTCGGGTTCACGCATTTCCAGCCGGCCCAGCCGACGACAGTGGGAAAGCGCGCTGCGCTCTGGATGAATGACCTTGTTATGGATCTCGAAGATCTTGAATATCTGCAGAGCACGATAAAACTGCTCGGATCCAAGGGAACGACAGGCACACAGGCCACATTCCTCGAACTGTTCGACGGCGATTATGAAAAAGTCAAAAAGCTCGATAAGATCATCGCTGAAAAGATGGGATACGAGGCCTGCTACCCCGTTTCAGGCCAGACATATTCGAGGAAAGTCGATTCCAGGACGGTGAATGTGCTCGCGGGCATCGCGCAGAGCGCGCATAAATTCTCGAACGACATCCGGCTCCTCCAGAATCTCAAAGAGATAGAAGAGCCGTTCGAAAAAACGCAGATCGGTTCGTCCGCGATGGCGTATAAGCGCAATCCGATGAGGAGCGAACGCATGGCCGGACTTTCGAATTATCTCATAAGCGATATGATGAATCCGGCGATGACCGCGGCCACGCAGTGGTTCGAGCGCACGCTCGACGACTCCGCGAACAAACGCGTGAGCATGAGCGAGGCATTCCTCGCGTGCGACAGCATACTCGAGCTCTACATCAATATTTCATCGGGCCTCGTCGTCTATCCGAATGTCATACATTCGAGACTCATGAGCGAACTGCCGTTCATGGCGACGGAGATAATACTGATGGACGCCGTAGAAGCCGGCGGCGACAGACAGGAGCTGCACGAGCGGATAAGAGTCCACTCGATGGAGGCTGGAAGACGCGTGAAGGAAGAAGGCGCGCCGAACGACCTCATAGACCGCATTGCCGAAGACCCGGCTTTCCCGCAGGGAAAAGAAGAACTCATGAAACTCATGAAACCCGAAAATTTCGTCGGATGCGCGCCGATGCAGACGGAAGACTATCTGAACGGCACGATCCGTCCGATACTTGAGAAAAACGCGGATCTCATTGGCATCACAGCCGAGATAAACGTCTGATCATACATGCATTACCGCTGGGGAGCGCCTCCGGGCGTGAGTAAACGGAACAAGTTGATTCTATCATTCAGAAAGAGGTAAGTACATCATGGTCAAAGCAGTTGTAGGAGCCAATTGGGGCGACGAGGGTAAAGGAAAGATAACTGACATGCTCGCCGGCGACGCTGATATCGTATGCAGGTTCCAGGGCGGCGCGAATGCCGGGCACACCATAAAAAACGAATACGGAAAATTCGCGTTGCATCTTCTTCCGTCGGGCGTGTGCTCGCCGCATGTGACGAATGTCCTCGGGAACGGCGTGGCTCTCGATATCGACAAGTTCACAGCCGAACTGGAAGACGTCATGAGCAAGGGCGTGCCGAAGCCGAAAATACTCGTTTCGGACAGGGCGCAGGTGATGATGCCGTATCACGTGCTGTTCGATACGTACGAAGAAGCGAGGCTGGCCGGAAAATCATTCGGTTCGACGAAATCCGGCATCGCGCCTCTGTTTTCGGATAAATACGCGAAGATCGGATTCCAGGTGAACGAACTGTTCCTGCCGGAAGACGAACTGCGCGACAAGATCGAAAATGTGTGCGCGCTGAAAAACGTCATGCTCGAGCACCTGTATCACAAACCCCTGCTCGATCCGGACGATCTTTACAGAACATGCAGAGGATATGCGGAAAAGATAGAACCGTACATGGCGGACACGTCGGCATTTCTCATCAATGCATTGAAAGAGGATAAGAAGATTCTCGTAGAAGGCCAGCTCGGGACACTTAAGGACACGGATCACGGCATATATCCGATGGTCACGTCCTCATCGACGCTCGCCGGATATTCTACGATCGGACTCGGCATCCCGCCGTATGCGATCACGGAAATCGTGACCGTCGCGAAAGCGTACTCAAGCGCTGTAGGCGGCGGAGCATTCGTCAGCGAACTGTTCGGCGAAGAAGCCGAGGAACTGAGAAAACGCGGCGGAGACGGCGGCGAATACGGCGCCACGACGCACAGACCGAGAAGAGTCGGCTGGTTCGACGCTGTGGCGACGAGATACGGATGCAGGCTGCAGGGAGCGACAGAAGTCGCGCTGACAGTACTCGATCCGCTCGGGTATCTTGACGAGATACCGATCTGCGTGGCGTACGAACTTGGCGGCGAAGAGATCCACGATTTCCCGCATTCAACCGACCTTTACAAGGCAAAACCGGTGCTGAAAAATATGCCGGGATGGAAATGCGACATTACGGGCATCCGTGAATTCGACAGGCTTCCGAAGGAAGCGCAGGATTATGTAAATGAAATCGAAAAGCTCATCGGTTTCCCGATCACTATGGTGTCGAACGGACCTGGACGAGAAGATATAATCTACAGAGATCCGCAGATATAGAACTATACGGATCTTCAAACGGGGCAACGGAGGTTAATAATGAAAACAAGAGACCGGATCATTGAAAGGGCCATCGATATGTTCAATGAAAAGGGCGCGGCGAATGTCCGCACCGTGCAGCTCTCGGAGGCGCTGGGGATAAGCCCGGGGAATCTCTACTACTATTTTATCAATAAAGAGCATCTGATCAGGTCCATTTTTGAAGAGGAGATCATGCCGAATACAGATATGCTCTTCATGAGAGAAGACCTGAGCCATTCCGAGAACGGCATCCTCAAATTCTTCAAGGACTACACGAAGGCTATTTACAGGTACAGATTCTTCTACGCCGAGACATATGCGATGCTTATCACAGACCCTGAGCTTCTCGAGATATACAATCCGAGATGCGAGAACCTGAAAGAACGGCTGATGACAGCCGTCGACAGCTGGGTCGAGACGGGCATCATCGAAGAGATAACGGACACGATGAAGGAATTCCTCGTGGAGAATCTGTGGACAGTCGGACAGACATGGCCGCACTACATTGAAATAGTAAAAGGCGAACACGATCCCGAAAAGATCACAAAAGAGACCGTCCTTCATTACTTTACGATCATCTCGCCGTATCTCACGGTGCCGGCGCGCAACAGGATGATCGTCCTGCTGAAGAAAAAAGGCTTCGCGGGAGAACATAATCTGGATGACATGCATTGACAGGGCGGCATCATATTCTGTCTGAAATGAAAAAGGCCCCGCGCCTGCGGGGTCTTATATTGTCTTTATCAATGCGGCCTAAACGTCTTCCTCCGCTTCTATCTCTCTGATGATATCCGCCAGGCGGTCATTTGCCGGCACCCTTACGCGTACGCCCTTGCGGCCGACGCCCGTGAAATCTTTTCCGGCCTCCGTCTTCGCGCCGTGCTTCAGGAAAAGCTCGCTGAGATCCGCGTCCCTGTCTGTAGTAAGGAGCATGATAGGAACAGTGTCCGTCGTCTCCGAAACATTCAGCTTCGTGATCGAATCTATTACTTTTCTCTTAATAACTGCGATCTTGTTGCGGCTGTTTTCAATATGCTGCACATCTTCAAGAGCCATGGACACGACTCTGTACGCGAACTCGTTCAGCGACATCTCTATATTCGCCCTGTTGAACAGCTCTGCGAGTTTTAAGTCCATCATCGCGTATCCGCAGCGCAGGCCGGCGAGCCCGAACCCTTTCGAAAATGACTTCACGACTATGAGGTTCCTGTATTTTTCGAGCAGCCCCGCCGCCGAATTCGATCTCTCCATGAAATCGCCGTACGCCTCGTCTATGACAATCGCGCGGTCAAGATCCAGCGCTTTTTTTACGCATTTCTCTATAACTCCTACAGGCACCGCCTGGCCCGTCGGGTTGTTCGGATTGTCAAGGTAAAAAAGGCGGTGATCCGATGTCATGCGCGAGCAGAATTCATCGGCGTCGAATTTATATTTATTTTCCGGCCTCAGATATACATACTCCGGGATGCCGCCGTTTATTTTCACATCTGTTTCGTACGACGAAAATGTCGGCCCGTTCATGAGCACTTTGCATCCGGGATCCACAAACATCCTGTTTATTCCGACGAGAACGCCCATCGAACCTACAGACAGTCCTATATTCCACGCGTCGAGATCGACCTCGTCTTTCAGGTAATCCGCTATCTTCGCCTTCAGGGCCATATACGGATATCCCGGATATTCCGTGATATCGATCCTCGAGATATTGTCTTTCATCCACTGATCTATGATTTCAGGATGACCGAACGGGTTCACGCCCAGCGAGCAGTCGAGAAGATCCGCCGGCCGCGCCTTTTCTGTCCCGTCATCGAGGTAAGATTCATTCGAAAATGTATCGAAAACATGTCTGTAATCCATAGAAAGCTCCTTTCTCCGGCCGTACCCCCGCCGGATTTGTAATATTAATATATACTCACGTTTTTTCTCAGTCAAGAAAACCGCCTTCGGATTTTTCGAAGACGGTCTGCGGACAATTTCGGCAGCTAATTCTTAATGACTGATCTTGATACCGGCTTCTTCCATGACGCCGTATATCCCTGAGAAAATAAGCTTGAACCCCCATCGTCTCGTTTCTTCCGTATCCTCAATCTCACCCTTTATCAGTCTGCAGACAAAATCGAGTGTGGAGTCGACAATATGCATCCAGACCACTGAAATGACATTATTGCTTCTTATTTTCATCTTCTCTGCAGCTACATCCATAAATGCCAGAAAGTCCTGATTATAAGCACCTCTTATCTTCTGCACATATCCCGCGTAC
>JAZAUJ010000011.1:0-11946 GCA_036342375.1 Anaerovoracaceae bacterium
CCCGCAGGAATCTGTGCGGCTTCATCATATGTCACCGTGATTTTGAAGGTCATTCCATCAGCCGTAATAATATTTGTAGAGATCTGGGCATCCGTCACCTTCACCATAAACTGATCCCCGTTTTTCATGGTGACAGTCAGCCTTTCTTCACTCATAAACGGCTTCAGGCTGATCAAAGCCCAGTCACCGGCTTCGACAGTGCCGCTGTTGATCTCTCCGATCTGTTCTTTTATATACAGCCGCATGTCGGTCTGGACCTGATCATTCCGGCTCCTGGCCGTGTGCAGCTTTTTCCCCGTTTCGCCGAGTTCTTCGATGAGCGCCGCCTCCACGGCCATGTGTATGTCTTCCTGCTTCACCGAGAACTCGAACTCGCCGCGCTCCATGCGGTCCCGGATGTTTTCGAGTCCGCGCACTATATCATCGCGCTCCCGGTCATTGATGATGCCCTGCGCCGCGAGCATGTTCGCGTGCGCGACGCTTCCTTTTATGTCGCATTTGTACAGGCGTTTGTCAAACATGATGGACGCGTTGAATTTCTCAACGATCTCATCCATTTCCTTTTCGAATCTTCCGCCCCATAGATTAGCCATATCGTTCCTTTCCGCTGTACCGCGCGGCCTCCCGCCGCTTTTAATAGTATATTTTATCACAAAACGGAGCGCTGTGGGGAACAGATGGCGCTGCAAGGCGCCCTGACCGCGCCGCGGACCGGTCGGAAACGGGAAAAAACAAAAACCCGGTGGCGGAATCAATGCATTGATGTGGTAATATATAATAGAAACGCGGACAAGGAGGATCACATGGATATTTCGGGATTTTTCCCGTTCTGGGATAAAATCGACGCGCGGGACCGCGAGACGCTCGGCAGCGCCGCGAACGTCAGACATGTCGCGGAAGGCGACGTGCTTGAGCCGGGGCGCGACAACTGCACCGGCCTGATACTGATCGGCGGCGCGAGGCTGCGCGTCTTTATCCTGTCTGAAGAAGGGCGCGAGGTCACGCTGTTCAGGCTCGGCCCGGGCGATGTCTGCCTGCTCTCGGCCTCATGCATGTTCCAGGGCGTGAGCTTCGACATAAATATCATTGCCGAAAAGGGCGGAGAGATCGCGATCATCCCGACGCGCGTATACAAGACCATATCGGACAGATCGGCGCCGCTCGCGAATTTCACAAACCAGATAATGGCCGAACGGTTCGACAGCGTCATGTGGCTGATAGAACAGATACTCTGGAAGAGCTTTGACGCGCGGCTCGCCGAATTCCTTCTGGACGAAGCGGAGCTCGAAAACTCGGACTCGCTGGGCATCACGCACGAACAGATCGCGTATCACCTCGGCACGGCGCGCGAAGTCGTAACGCGCATGCTGAAATATTTTGTCGGAGAAGGATACGTCGCGCTCGCGCGGGGCTCTGTCACGCTGACGGACAAGGAGGCTCTCCGGAAGATCGCCGGGAAATGACACGGGGCCGGCCGCATCATAAGAAAAAAAGGGAACGCACCATGCTTCATCAATGCATTGATGACATGGTGTGTTATTTATGTGACAATGTCACGGAACGCGCATCCGCCGCCTTATATAATCGCATCGAAAACAAGTTACAAAAGCAATATTTATATACAGGAGGATGCGTTATGAAAACTGTAATAATCGGCGGAGTCGCCGGCGGCGCGACCGCGGCGGCAAGGCTCAGAAGGCTCGACGAAAACATGGAGATCGTGCTGCTGGAGCGCCGCGACTACATCAGCTACGCGAACTGCGGCCTGCCTTACTATGTCGGCGATGTCATAAAGGACAGGAGCGCGCTGCTAGTCTCCACCCCCGAGACGATGCGCACGCGATTCAACATCGACGTAAGGACGGGCAGCAATGTCCTCAGCATCGATAAGGACGCCAGGCGCGTCACGGTGAGCGACGGCGAGAAAGAATATCAGGAATCGTACGACAGCCTGCTCATCGCTACGGGGTCGGATCCGCTCAGACCGCCGATCCCGGGCATTGATAATGAAAGGATATACACGGTCTGGACCGTCCCGGACATCGACGCGGTGCGCGCGGAGGTCGACTCGGGGAACGCGAGGTCGGCTGTCGTCATCGGCGGCGGCTTCATAGGGATAGAGATGGCGGAGAACCTGCGCGGCAGAGGCCTGAAGGTAGACATCGCCGAGGCGGCGGACCAGGTCATGGCGCCGTTCGATCCGGAAATGGCGAACCTGCTGCACGAGAATATAGAAGCGAACGGCATCGGGCTCCACCTCGGAGACGGCGTTAAGTCATTCGAAAAGAAGCCGGACGGATCGCTCGCGGTAACGCTTTCGAGCGGGGTCGTGCTCGGTGCGGACATCGTGATCCTCGCGATCGGGCTGCGCGCGAACAGTCAGCTCGCGAAAGACGCGGGGCTCGAACTCACAGACCGCGGCTCGATCGTGGTCGATAAATCAATGCAGACGAGCGACCCGCACATCTGGGCTGTCGGCGACGTCGTGCAGACGGAGAACCGCATCACCGGAGAGCCGTCAGTCATCAGGCTCGCGGGCCCTGCGAACAAACAGGGAAGGATCGTCGCGGGGAATATCGCCGCGGCATCGAACGCAGACGCCGCGTTCGCGGCCGGCGAATACGACGGGTTCCTCGGGACCTCGGTCGCGAAGGTATGCGACCTCACGGCGGCCTCGACAGGGATCAACGAAAAGGCGCTTAAGGCGGCCGGCAAAGTCAAGGGACAGGATTATGAAACGATCCTGATCAGCCAGAAATCCCATGCGGGATATTATCCGCTCGCGACGCAGATGTTCGCGAAACTCATCTTCGATAAGTCCGGAAAGATCTACGGCGCGCAGATCGTCGGCCAGGACGGCGCGGACAAGCGCATCGACATGATCTCCGCGGTCATCGGGATGGGCGGCACGGTCACAGACCTTAAGAAACTCGAGCAGGCGTACGCGCCTCCGTACTCTTCGGCGAAAGACCCTGTGAACATGCTCGGTTTCACGGCCGAGAATGTCCTGAACGGACTCGTGAAATTCGCGTCGTGGGACGAACTCGAAGGAAAAGAGATCCTCGACGTTTCGGAAGACGTGGAGCGCGCGGTCTGGAGCATGCCGGGCTCCGTCCACATCCCGTTCGGACAGGTGAGAGACAGGCTCACAGAACTCGACAAGTCGAAGACCTGGGTCGTGTACTGCGCGATCGGCGTGCGCTCGTACAACGCCGCCCGCATCCTCATGCAGCACGGATTCGAACACGTCGAAGTGCTCGAAGGCGGCGCGAGCTTCTACAAGTCAGTGACGTACAGACCGACAGGCTGCAGCGCGCCGGCAGGCGGGAAAGGCGCAGCGCCCTTTCAAGGCGCAGGCGGCAGCGCGTCGCAGCCCGATTATACAGAAGTCGCTCCTGAGAGCGGCGCGGGATCCGTTCCGGGACCCGCGGGAGTAAGTGAAAAAGATATCAGGATCCTGGACTGCACCGGGCTTCAATGCCCCGGCCCTATTATGAAGGTCAATAAGGCAATGCAGGATCTGGGCGAGGGTGAGATTCTAAAAGTAAGCGCGACGGACACGGGATTCGCCCGCGACGTGCGCAGCTGGTGCGATCATACCGGGAACACATACATTGCCACCGAAAAGAACGGCGTTGAACACATCGTGACCATCCAGAAAGGCAGCGCCGCGGGTATAAAGGGCGGCGGCAGCGCAGTTGTTCCCGGCGCCGCGCCGGACGCGGCAGGCGCGGGGCTCCCCGCAAAAAACGACGGCCTGACAATGATCGTATTTGACCAGGACCTCGACAAGGCGATCGCCTCGTTCATCATTGCGAACGGCGCCCTCGCCATGGGAAAACCTGTCACGATGTTCTTCACCTTCTGGGGCCTGAACATCCTGCGGAAAAACCGGAAGGTCAATGTAAAGAAACAGGGCATTGAAAAGATGTTCGGCAGCATGATGCCGCGGGGCACGAAAGAACTCGGCATCTCGAACATGAACATGCTCGGCATGGGTCCGAAGATGATCCGCAAAGTCATGCGCGACAAGAACGTGGACAGCATCGAGTCGCTCATGCGTCAGGCGATAGACAACGGCGCGAAGATCTACGCCTGCTCGATGTCGATGGACATCATGGGGATAAAAAAAGAAGAATTGATAGACGGGATAGAGTATGTCGGAGTAGCGTCTTACCTCGGATCGACAGATTCCGCGAACGTGAACCTGTTTATATAGATTCTCCTTAAAAAACAATAAACACGAAAGCGCGGGAATGCTCATGCCCCCGCGCTTTTCATTTTCTTTTATTCTGTCCGGCTCCGGCCCGGCGCGTCAGATCTCCGAATTCTTCTTCCGCTCCGGCGCATTTCCGGGCACATGATCCCCGATTATCTTCTCCATCCAGATCATATGATACCAGCGCCCGAACTTGTACCCGCAGTTGTGCAGCTCAGCCACAGTCTCAAACCCGAGCCGCCTGTGGAACTTCGGGCTGTCCCAGCTCAGATATTCATACTCCTCATCCGCGTACCCGACGCACGCGTACAGATTCAGAATTCCCATATCACGAAGCCGCCGCTCAAGTTCTCCGTAGAGCAGACGCCCCGTACCGCTGCGTCTTTCGTCCTTATCGATATAGATCGTAACCTCGCTCGACCAGTCATACGCCCTGCGGTCCCTGAGCGGCGCCGCGTATGCGAACCCGATGATCTTTCCGTCCCTTTCAGCCGCCAGGTACGGAAAACGCCCGATCACCTTTTCGATCCGGCCGCGGAATTCCGCGATCGTCGGCGTTTCATACTCGAACGTCACAACGGTGTTTTCGACGTAATAACCATATATCTCGCGAAGGCGGGGAGCGTCATCAGGAGTCGCTTCCCTTATCAATGCATCAGACATTGCTGTTCCTTTCTCCGGCAGCGCTGCTTTTCCGCGCGCCCGGTCCGGCCTGCCCGGCCATATCGCAATTTTAGCACAGATGCGTGGGCTTTGCACTATGGCGGGGAGATAATCATCAGATCGGATATTGTCACATATGTCGCGCCTGGCGTCGATCTGACCGATCAGGCGGTCCGGACAGGAACGGCATCAGACGTGGACGCATATTCTGCATCAATGAAAATCGTGCGGCTCTTCGGATGCCGAAACCAGCCGCGCCTTCAGTTCCTCCACCACCTCAAGATCCGCCGGCAGCCACCCGACCGAATCGAGCTCGTCCGCAGCAAGCCACCGCGCCGCCTCATGCTCCAGCAGTTCGATCTCGCCCGACGCGACTTCACACAGGAAGCAGTCCATCGAGAGGTGGAACTCCGGATAGTCGTACTCCACCGACGCGAAAAGATCCCCGACGCGGACCTCCGCGCCGAGCTCCTCCTTTATTTCTCTGATCAGTGCCTGTCTCGCTATTTCGCCGTTTTCGATTTTTCCGCCGGGGAATTCCCAGTAGTCTTTGAATTCTCCGTAACCGCGCTGCGTAGCGAAGACACGGTTATTCCTGATAAAAATCGCGGCGGAAACGTGGATGGTTTTCATAGATACAATGCTCCTGTCCTGATCGATACCGTGATGCTATTATAACTCACTTGCGATCTGTTGACATGCAGTGCCCTAACTCTTTCCGGCACATGTGATATAATGACTGTGAAAACATCCGATAATATTCATATTTTATTAAATGATATTCGGAAATCCATTCACATGCCGATAATAAATCAAACAGGAGTTTTATCGTGAAAGAAGTTTTAGATAAATTGACCGAATTTAATAGAGAACGTGACTGGGATCAGTTCCATACGCCGGAAAACCTCGCAAAATCAATATCGATCGAAGCAGCTGAACTGCTTGAATGTTTCCAATGGGATAATGATTACGACCCGGACGAAGTAAAGAATGAACTTGCGGACGTCGCGACATACTGCATCATGATGGCAGATAAACTTGACCTTGATATGAAACAAATCATCCTCGATAAATTAGAACTTACAAAAAAGAAATATCCCGTAGAGAAATGCAGGGGAATAAGCACAAAATACGATAAACTTTAGGTCGCAGGAGGAGTCCGCTATGACATTCAAGATCAAAGATTTCGATTTCAATAAAAAACTCTATCCGATATTTACAACTATAAGTACGGTACCAACTGGCCTGTTGTTTATATTCTAAATAACAAAAGACAAGCATATGTCGGGGAGACACTTGACGTTGGACGCAGAACCGAACAGCATTTGCAGAATAAAAAACGCAAAGGCCTTACTAAGCTGCATATAATTACAGACGACACTTTCAATAAATCTGTAATTCTCGATCTCGAGTCATACCTGATACAACATATGTCTTCAGACGAACTATTTCGACTGCAGAATGGAAACAGCGGAATCAATGATCACGATTATTACTCACGAGAAAAATATGAAAGTGATTTTCCAAAGATTTGGGAGAAACTAAAGGAAAAAAATCTTGCTAAAAAGTCCATCCGTGAAATCGAGAATTCCGACCTGTTCAAGTTTTCTCCATACAAAACTCTTACAGACGATCAGCTTGATACTATCCATGCTATTCTCGATATGATTTACAATAAGATACAATCCCAAAATACCAACAATAATCAAACTGCTATTCTAGTATCCGGCTCTGCCGGCACGGGAAAAACAGTGCTTGCTATATATTTAATGAAACTACTCAATTCTATTGCTCAGGAACCCGACTCTGTCGATGATCTCGAAGAACTCGACAACCTCGGTGTTCTTGCAGCGCAAATCGGGCATCTCAATACCGCAATTGTCATACCTCAGCAATCACTCAGAAGAACTATTAAAAAAGTATTTAAATCTGCAACAGGATTACAAGTGAAAATGGTTTTGTCTCCCACTCAAGTACCCCAAAAAAAATACGACCTTCTAATAGTTGATGAGACTCATCGTCTACGTCACCGGAATGCGCTTGATCGATACGATTTATTTGATAATTGCAATCGGAAACTAGGGCTTGATAATAAGGGAACTGAACTAGACTGGATTTTTAAACAAAGTAAAATGCAAATACTATTCTATGATCCTTTTCAATCCGTAATGCCTTATGACATACCGACAGAGACTATTGAGAAAAAAATCAAAGAAAAAGCATATGGATATTGCGAATTAACATCGCAACTTCGATGCATTGGAGGAATTGATTATATTAATTATATTAAAAAAATCCTGAGTGATAATCCTCCGGAGGAAATGCAGGAGTTCAATAATTACGACTTAAAACTATATGACGATGTCCGGTCTATGATAAATGATATTAAGGAACGTGATAAACAATATGGTTTGTGCCGCACAGTCGCAGGCTTTGCATGGAAATGGGACTCCAGAAATGATAAACAAAAATACGATATCAAAATAGGAAATTTTCAGGCTCGTTTTAACTCCCAAGACAAGGACTGGGTCAATTCAAAAAATGCGTTAGATGAAATTGGCTGTATACATACTATTCAGGGGTATGATCTGAACTATGTTGGCGTCATTTTCGGCAACGAAATAATATATGATCAGAAACATAAAAAAATAAAAGTAGACAAAGATAATTACTTTGATATAAGAGGAAAATCATCCCCTGGTTCTGATGAGGCACTGCGCAACTACATATTGCAAATATATTTCACATTAATGACACGCGGAATCAGAGGCGCTTATATCTTTGTTTGTGATGACTCTCTACGCGAGTACCTCTCAAAATTCATTCCGCGATAATGTTCAGGCTCGCTTGCCGATCCGCCGAACGATTCCCCGCCAATTCGCCGAACGATTTCCCGCCAATTCGCCGAAAAATATTCCGCCAATTCGCCGAACGATTTTCTGCCAATTCGCCGAAAAATATCTTGCCAATTCGCCGAACGTGCTTTATTATAAACTCGGGGAGACTTGAAATATGAACAATTACAGGAAACGGATCGTAGATGAGATACTAGCAGATAAACTTGAAGCAAAAGGCGCTGTTGTGATCGAAGGGCCTAAGTGGTGCGGGAAAACAACGACTGCATTGCAGATCGCAGGCAGCGTAATCCGGATGGACGATCCTGCAAGAAGAGATGAAAATATACAAATGGCCGAAATAAACCCTTCCAGGCTTCTTGCCGGTGAAGTTCCGAGACTTCTTGACGAGTGGCAGCTCGCCCCGAAATTATGGGACGCCGTCAGATACGAAGTCGACAGCAGAGGCGAAGAAGGGCAGTTTATCCTGACAGGCTCGGCAGTCCCGGTCGAATCTGAGGAAATCACTCATTCGGGCACGGGGCGTTTTACTTGGCTGCGGATGCGTACGATGTCACTGTATGAATCCGGCGATTCCACCGGAGACGTCAGCCTTAATGAACTCTTTTCCGAGCCGGATCAGATAGACGGGCAGAATAATATGGATATTGAAAAGCTTGCTTTCCTCATATGCAGAGGCGGATGGCCGCACGCAGTAGGAATGAAAGAAAAGCCATCACTTGAGCAGGCCGTGGATTATTACGACGCTGTTGTAAGATCCGACATAAACAGAGCGGACGGCGTGGAGAAGAATCCTGAGAGAGTACGGCTGCTGATGCGTTCATATGCCAGGAACCAGGGATCACAGGCGTCGAACACAATGCTGCGGGACGACATGGCTTCAAACGACCTGAAAACGATAAGTGAAGATACCGTCGCCTCGTATTTGAATGCGCTCAGAAGGATCTATGTCGTAGAAGACATGCACGCCTGGAATCCAAACCTGCGATCAAGGACAGCAATACGTACGACCGACACCAGATATTATTCTGATCCTTCGATCGCTACTGCCGCGCTCGGCATCTACCCAAATGAACTCGTGAATGATCTGAGCACGATGGGACTGCTGTTTGAGACAATGTGCGTAAGGGACCTCCGCGTGTACGCGCAGGCCATCGGCGGCGAAGTGCTGCATTACCGGGACAAGTCCGGACTTGAATGTGATGCGGTGATCCGTCTGAGGAACGGGAAATACGGACTTGCCGAGATCAAGCTTGGCGGCGAAAAGCTGATAAACGAAGGCTCCAAAAACCTGCAGACGCTCGCCGGGAAAATCGACACCGGCAGGACCCCTGCTCCGTCATTCCTTGCCATCATCACTGGCATCGGAGAATATCCGTACCGGAGAAAAGACGGAGTCTACGTTGTCCCGATCGGCTGCCTTAAAGACTAAAACAGACAGAGATCCCCGCGCCCCTGCGCCCTGTAACCGCATTCCCGGCATCGCTTCATTACGATGCCGCTCTGGAGCTCCCTGAGCGTCGCGGCAAGGACGGCGTTTTCGCTGGCCTCAAACCGACATGGAGCGCGGATCCGGAAGTCAGGATCTTCGCAGCAGCCGGCTAAGACAATATCGCCCTGATAATGCGCACCTGAAAAGCTCCCGCCGATGGCAGGAGCTTTTTTGTCGTTTCGTGTCACGCGCTTCTATCTCACCACGCTGCGGGCCCACCTTGCGGCGGCGCCTTTGTCTGTATCAGGCGCGAACCGCCTGCCGTCCAGCCAGTTCCCGGTCCCGGCCTTTTTTCTGAGCGCTTCAGCGCTTTTGCCGTTATCGGAAGAAGCCGAAACGCTGAACGGGATAACGGTCTTGCCGCTGAAATCATTATTTTCGACAAACCGGTCCACGGGCCACGCGGCCTTTCCCCACCAGACCGGATATCCTATAAACACAGTGTCGTACGAATCCCAGTTCTCGACGTCAGTCGTCTCAAGCCTGACCTGTTCCTGCAGTTTCTCATCCTCTTTTTCTCTGCATATGCGGCTGTCCTTATTCCGACAGTCAAGATCTGCTTTTGTATACTCATCTTCCGGTTCTATCACGAATACGTCCGCGTCCAGCGAAGATGCGACATTCTCCGCCACGGCTTTCTCGCGCCCTGTCGCCGAAAAACAGACGACCAGCACCCTGCCGGAGCTTTTCGCGCCGGCGCCGGGTTTTTCCGCGGCCGGCCCGACGTCGCTTATCGCCCGGGCGCTTCCGTCCGGGACTGCGGCGCGGGTCTCTTCCGCATTGATGCCGCTGTCTCCGGCGGCGTCAAATACAGACGCCGCGGCGCTCATGTCCGCTCCGCCGACCGCGATGACCGACGCGATGAGGCATACCGCCGTGAGCAGGCTCAGCAGTTTTCTCATTTTCATACTTATCTCCCCCCTGAATATCCGGATCCGCGTCAGCGCCGCGCCGGCGCATCGGCATCTCTTCCTGTCTCCATCATATGAGCGCTGAGACGTATCATCAAGTAAAATGGAAATCAAAATCCGATAAAGGAATTTCAATGCCTGCGCTTCTTTACAACGTGCGGCGCGTGTGGTATCTTTATCCTTATATTCGAAGGGAGAGTAATTGATGAAAAGCAGAGTCAAGGGCAGTCTTATCCTGCTTCTGACCGCGATGATCTGGGGCACGGCGTTCGTGACTCAGAAGTCGGGAGTCCAGTATGTCGGGCCGTTCACGCTGAACACGATCCGCTCGTTTCTCGGCGCCTTCGTTCTGCTGCCGTTAGTGAGGTTCGGACGCACGGAAGCCGAAAAGGAAGGCCGGGGCCCGGACAGGAAAACCGTCCTGCTCGGCGGCGTTCTCTGCGGCATCACGATCTTCGCGGGACTCACCCTGCAGCAGGTCGGCATTATGTACACAACAGCCGGCAAGGCGGGGTTCCTTACAACTATATATGTCATTCTCGTCCCGCTGCTGGGCCTGTTCATCGGCAAAAAGGTACGGCCGCTGATGTGGCTGTGCGTTTTCCTCACGCTGACCGGGCTCTACCTGCTGAGCGCGAAGCCCGGGACATTCATTATCGGGAAAGGCGACCTCCTCGTCATCCTGAGCGCGGTGGGCTTTTCGTTCCAGATGCTGGCCGCGGATTACTATACAAAACGGATGAATTCGATATTACTTTCATCAATGCAGCTCTTCGTTTGTGGTATACTGTCATTACCGCTGATGATCATATTTGAAGATCCGTCGATATCGGCTGTCATGGCGTGCGCGCCGCAGCTGCTCTATATGGGAATACTTTCGAGCGGCTTCGCCTATACATTGCAGATAGTAGGGCAGCAATACGCCGAGCCTACTGTCGCGTCGCTCATTCTGTCGCTTGAGTCTCTCTTCGCGGCGCTTTCAGGAGCGCTGTTCCTGGGAGAGGCGATGACAGGACGTGAAATAACGGGCTGCGCGCTGATGCTCGCGGCAGTGATGATGTCACAGTTCCCCGCGGCGCAGGGAACTGCTGAAAAGAAAGAGTTTAACGAAACGGAAGATCCGGCATCGGAGGACGCCGGCTGAAAACGGCGCCGGAACCGCCCGTTCCCGGGGCGTCCGGCTGAAGAAAGGGATGACTATTCATGGGAGAAGTTACAAGAGAACAGGCGTGGGAACTTTTGCGCAAGTACAATAAAGATGAATTCCACCTGCGTCACGCATTGACGGTAGAAGGGGTCATGCGCCATCTGGCGGAGAATTTCGGATTCGCGGACGAAGCGGACTTCTGGGGGATCGTCGGACTGCTCCATGACATTGATTTCGAGCAGTTCCCTGATCAGCACTGCCAGAAGGCGCCTGAACTGCTCGCCGAGATAGACGCGCCTGAAGAGCTCGTGCACGCTGTGGTGAGCCACGGCTACGGGCTTGTGTCGGACGTGAAACCGGAACACGAGATGGAGAGGATGCTGTTCGCCTGCGACGAGCTTACGGGACTCATCTGGTCCGCGTCGCTCATGCGCCCTTCAAAGAGCGTGCAGGACATGCAGATAAAATCCATAAAGAAAAAATTCAAGGACAAGAATTTTGCCGCGGGATGCGACCGCGAAGTCATAAAGCAGGGCGCCGAGATGCTCGGCTGGGAACTGCCTGAGCTGTTCCAGGCCACGCTCGACGGCATGAAAAGTTGCGAAGCATCCGTGAACGAAGCTGTAGCGGCGCTTTAAGATATCTTTTTTCCCGGGCCC